>DATFSB010000259.1:0-4640 GCA_035262825.1 Gemmatimonadales bacterium
CCGTCGTGCTTCACCGCGTCGACCACATCGACCGCGAATCCGTCGCTCGCCGCGATGCGCCGCACCGTCTCTACGTCTCCTGAGCGCCCGCGCCCGAAGCCGTGGTCGTGTCCCAGCACCAGCTCGTCCATCCGCCACCGCGCCCGCAACACGTCGCGCACGAACTGCACCGGCTCGAGCCGCGCCAGCTCCGCGGTGAACGGCAGCGTCTCCACGCGGCTCACCCCCGCTGCCTCGAGCAGCCGCCGCTTCTCCGGCGGCAGCGTCAACAACAGCGGCGCCGCACCCGGATTCACGACCGCAAGCGGGTGTGGATCGAACGTCACGACCACACTGTCGCACTCTCGCGACCGCGCCCGCCGCGTGATCTCGGCGAGCACCGCCTGATGCCCGCGGTGCACCCCGTCGAACGTGCCGACAGTCACGACCGCCCCAGCCGAAGACGGCGCCATCAGTCGGCCAGCACGACCCGCGGTTTCCACACGTCGCCGGCGCGATCCGCGACGGCGACGAGCGTGTCGCCGGCGAACATCGCCACCGGAGTAGCGGCGGCGTCGCCCGCCGCTGCGATGAAGCGGCCGTGGATGACGGCTTCGCGCTCCGCGGCATCGACGTCACGCCGTCCCAGGTGCCGCACCAGCACGCCGGGCGACAACACGTCCGCCGGGCCGGCCGCCTCGGGCGCCACCGCCTGCTCCAACCGGAACGGCCCGACCGCGGTGCGGCGCAGTGCCGCGAGATGTCCTCCGCAACCGAGCGCCGCTCCAATATCACGGGCCAGCGAGCGGAGGTAGGTCCCGGCGCCCACCGTCGCCCGAAACTCGACGTCCGGCGACGCGAACCCCGTCACCTCGAGCGTCGCGATCTCGACCTCTCGCTCGGCCGGCTCCACCGCTTCACCGCGCCGCGCGCGGCGATACGCCCGTTCGCCCTCCACCTTCACCGCCGAGTACGCCGGCGGCCGCTGCCGCACGAGCCCGCGGAACTGCGCGAGGGTGCGTTCCAGTCCGCTATGGTCGACGGCGACGGGGCGCTGCTCCCGGACCTGGCCGGTGGCGTCATCGGTGTCGGTCGTCGCCCCGAGCCGCATGCGCCCCTCGTACGTCTTCGTCCACGCGGCGGCGAACGGCACCAACCGCGTCGCCCGACCCACCACCAGCACGAGCAGCCCCTCCGCGAAGGGATCGAGGGTGCCCGTGTGTCCGACCCGTCGCGTGCCCAGCGTGCGGCGCACGATATCCACCATGTCGTGCGAAGTGGGACCGGCCGGCTTCGCCACCAGCAGCACGCCGTCGGTCAGTCGTCCTCCGCCTTCAGCTCCTTCAGCACGCGGTCGATGAGTTGCGCGTGCTCGATGCCGCGGTCCAGCCGGAAGTGCAGCTCCGGGCTGGTCCGCAGCCGCAGCTGGCGCGACAGCTCGGTGCGGAGATAGCGCGCCGCGCTGGTGAGACCCTCGAGGCTGCGCGCCTTCTCTTCCTCGGGCGCCATGACGCTCACGCTGATCGTCGCATGCGACAGATCGGCCGAGACTTCGACGCCGGTCACCGTGACGAATCCGATGCGCGGGTCGCGCACCTCGCTCGTGAGGAATGCCGCGACCGCCTGGCGGATCAGCTCGGCGACGCGCTCGGGGCGATGGCTCGGAGTGCGCATCTCAGAGGTAGCTCGTGCTCGAGTCCATGACGCGCGCGCCGTCCGCTCCCGCCACCAGCCGGTCAGCCTGCTGCAGCACCTGCTCGGCGTGCCGCTTGTCCGTGGTCACGACGGCCGCGGACAGCTCGGCCCGCTGCCACAGGTCCTGGTGGTCGGTTTCCGAGACGGACACGTTGAACTGCCGGTGCAGCCGGTCCTTGAGACTCTTCACGATCTGCCGCTTCTCCTTCAGCGACTGGCACGCGCCGAGATGCAGCTCCCAGGTGATGAGACCGACAATCACCGGGTCACGCGGCCCGGGGCGGAGGCCCTCCCGCGTCCAGCGAGCGGGCCACTTCCTCGATGCGGTACGCCTCGATCAGGTCGCTGACCTTCACGTCATTGAAATTCTCGATACCGATTCCGCACTCGAAGCCTTCGCGCACCTCGCGGACGTCGTCCTTGAAGCGCTTCAGCGACGCCAGCGTCCCGTCATACACCTCGACGCCGTTGCGGACGACGCGGACCCGGGCGGTGCGCGGGATGACGCCGCTCTTCACGAAGCACCCGGCGATCGTGCCGACCTTGGCGATCTTGAACAGCTGGCGCACTTCCGCTTCGCCGAGCACCACTTCTTTCTTCTCGGGCGCGAGCAGGCCTTCCATCGCCGCCCGCACCTCGTCCACCGCTTCGTAGATGATGCGGTACGTCCGGATCTCCACCCGCTCGCGCTCGGCGGAGGAGCGGGCATTGGAGTCGGGGCGCACGTGGAAGCCGATGATGATCGCGCCCGAGGCCTTGGCGAGCAGCACGTCGGAATCGGTAATGGCGCCGACGCCGCGGTGCACGACCTCGACCTTCACCTCGGCCGTCGAGAGTTGCGCCAGCGCGTCGGCCAGCGCCTCCGCCGGGCCGCCCTGATCGGCCTTGATGATGATGCGCAGCACGGCGGCGCCGCCCGCCGCGCGCTCCGCCATGAAGTCTTCCAGCGTCTTCACACGGCTGGTGCGGCGATGCTGGGCCTCGCGCTCGAGGCGCTGGCGCTTCTGGGCGATTTCGCGCGCCTGTGCCGCGTCCTTCACGCCCTGGAAGCTGTCCCCCGCCTCCGGCACTCCCTCGAAGCCGAGGATCTGGACCGGGATCGAGGGAGCGGCGGCCGGGACGGTCTGACCGCGCTCGTCGAACATGGCGCGCACGCGGCCCGAGAACTGCCCGCAGATGAAGTCATCGGCGACCTTGAGCGTGCCGTTCTGCACGAGGATCGTCGCGACGGGGCCCTTCCCCGCATCGAGCGACGCCTCGAGTACGGCGCCGAGCGCGGGCCGGTCGGGATTGGCCTTAAGATCGAGCAGCTCCGCCTGCAGGAGAATCTGGTCGAGCAGCGTGTCGATGCCGGTCCCCTTCTTGGCGGAGATCGGCGTCGCGAGGGTGGTGCCGCCGAATTCCTCGAGCACGACGCCGTGGGCGAGGAGATCCTGCTTCACTTTCTGCACGTTGGCGGTCGGCAGATCGATCTTGTTGATGGCGACGACGAGCGGTACGCCGGCGTTCTTGGCGTGCGAAATCGCCTCGATCGTCTGCGGCATGATGGCGTCGTCGGCCGCGACGACGAGGACGACGAGATCGGTCACCTGCGCGCCGCGGGCGCGCATCGCGGTGAATGCCTCGTGACCAGGCGTGTCGAGGAAGGTGATCGAGCGCCCGTCCTTGAGCGTGACGTGGTACGCGCCGATGTGCTGCGTGATGCCTCCAGCCTCGCCCGCCACGACGTTCGTCTTGCGCACGTAATCGAGCAGCGACGTCTTGCCGTGATCGACGTGGCCCATGACGGTGACGATCGGCGGCCGCGGCTTCAGCGCCTCGGCCTGGTCGACCGGCTGCTCCGGTGCGGCGACCGCGTACTCCTCTTCGCGCGTCGCCTGGAAACCGAACGCCGAGGCGATCAGCTCGATCAGATCGAAGTCGAGCCGCTGGTTGATCGTGACCATCTGCCCCAGCTCTTTGAAGGCGAAGGTCACGATCTGCGTCGGCGGAACCTTGAGGATGTTGGCGAGCTCGCTGACAGTGATGAACTCGGTCACCCGCACCAGCGTCTTCTCACGTTCCTTCTCGGCGGCGCGGCGCTCTTCCTGAAGGTCGCGGAAGCTCGGCCCCTCGTCGCGCGGCCGGGCGCCCTTCTTGGCGACCGGACCTTTGATCGACGCCAGGGTGCGCGAGATGTTCTGGGCCACCGCTTCCTGATCGACCAGCGACTTGCGGCCTTTCTTGCGCTTCTTCCCGGCCTTGTCGCGGCGCCGCTCTTCGAGGGCGCCCGCGCCCGGGGCGGCGGAAGCGACGGGGCGCGGCGGCACGCTGCCGCCCGGCATCCCGCTCGCGACCGGCTTGGGCCGCACCGGCGTCGGGATCACGGGGCGCGGCGGCGGCGGACCGGGATGGAAGGAAGGCGGTGGCGGCGGCGCCGGTGGCGCGGTGAAACTGGCGGCAACGGACGCCGCCGTCTCCGGCGCCGCCGGCTCGGGGGCCGGGAGGTCGCGGAACAGCGCCGCGGCACGCTCTTCGAGCGAGATCGCGGGCTTCTCCTCCTCCTGCACGCGCACCGCTTCGAGCGCCGCGCGGGCACGCAATTCCTGCTCGGCGGCGACGCGCGCCGCTTCGGCTTGGGCTTCGGCCTCGGCGGCGGCGACCTCGGCGGCGGTGCGGCGGCGGCGCTTGGGGCGGTCGTCGACCGGCTCGGGCGCGGGTTCCACGGCCTTGGCCACGCGGCGCCGCTTGGTGCTCGCCGCCGGCGGCTCCTTCTGGCGCCGCTTCTCGCGCTCCCAGCGGGCGCGCATCATCGCCACCTGCTCGTCCTTGAGCGGGGTGAGATGACTGCGCACGAAGATGTCCATCTCCTTGAGCATGTTCATCACCTGCTCCGAGGAGATGCCGAACTCCGCCGCCAGATCATGAATCCGTGTCGCCACTCACTCCTCCGAAAGCCGCATCAATCCGCGCGCCAATGCGCGGTC
>DATFSB010000260.1:0-6031 GCA_035262825.1 Gemmatimonadales bacterium
GATCAGGCGGTCGAGCCGGACCCACTCGCCGCCGCCCAGGTTGAACACCCGCCACGGCTCGCCGGTGCCATTCTGTTGCGCGGTCCAGTCCAGGCTCGCTACGATCCCGTCCACGATATCGGAAACATACGTATAATCGCGTGCGCTCGAACCGTCCCCGCGCATCACGATCGGTTGCCCGGCCATGATGCGCGCCGTGAAGCGGTGCACCGCGAGGTCGGGACGCTGGCGGGGACCGTAGACGGTGAAGAAGCGGAGGCAGGCGATGCGGGTGCCGTAGAGATGCGTGAACACCCGGCTCACCAGCTCGCCGGCGCGCTTGCTCGCGGCATACGGAGAAATGGGTCCGTCGGCGACGGCCTCTTCGGTGAACGGCGCGGGCGTCGATTCCCCATACACCGACGACGACGAGCCGAACACGATCCGGACGATGCCGGCGCGGCGCGCCTGCTCGAGCAGCCGGGCGGTTCCGGTGACGTTGGCGTCCATGTAGCCGCCGGGGTCGTCGAGCGAGGGCAGCACGCCGGGGCGCGCGGCGAGGTGGACGATGGCGTCGACGCCGGCGGTAGGCAGCGGGTCGCGCACGATGTCGCCTTCGGTGAACCGGAAGCGCGGCTGGCCGCGCAGCGCCACCAGGTTCGCTTCCTTCACGGCGCGGGAGTAGAAGGCGTCGAAATTGTCGAACCCGTGGACCTCGTGACCCGCCGAGACCAGGCTCTCGCACAGATGCGAGCCGATGAAGCCCGCGGCCCCGGTAACGAGAATACGGCTCATGCCTTCAGCCCGTCGCGGAAGTAGGTGATCGTCTTTTGCAGCCCCTCATCGAGGGGCACGCGCGGCTCCCATCCCAGCAGCTGCTTGGCGCGTGTGATGTCGGGCTGGCGGACGCGCGGATCATCGACCGGCAGCGGCCGCTGGACGATCTCGCTCTTGCTTCCCGTCAGGGCCAGCACGCGCTCGGCGAGCTGCCGCACGGTGAATTCGCCCGGGTTGCCGATGTTCGTCGGGTCGGCGGTGCCGCGCTCGAACAGCCGCGTGATCCCCTCGATGAGATCATCCACGTAGCAGAAGGAGCGCGTTTGCGAGCCGTCCCCGTAGACGGTGAGCGGCTCGCCGCGCAGCGCCTGGATGATGAAGTTCGACACGACGCGGCCGTCGTGCGGGCGCATGCGCGGGCCGAACGTGTTGAAGATGCGGACGATGCGGGTATCAAGACCGTGATAGCGGTGATACGCCATCGTCATCGCTTCGGCGAAGCGCTTCGCTTCGTCGTACACGCCGCGCGGACCCACCGGGTTCACGTTGCCCCAGTAGGTCTCGGGCTGCGGGTGCACCAGCGGATCGCCGTACGTCTCCGAGGTCGACGCGAGGAGGAAGCGGGCGTTCTTCGCCATGGCGAGGCCGAGCGCCTTGTGCGTACCGAGCGACCCGACCTTCAGCGTCTGGATCGGCAGCTCGAGGTAATCGACCGGGCTCGCCGGGCTCGCGAAGTGGAGCACGCCGTCGAGCGGGCCTTCGACCTCGATGAACGTCGTGACGTCATGCCGCACGAACTGAAACGCCGGGTGATGCTCGAGGTGCGCGAGGTTGACGGGGGTGCCGGTGATGTAGTTGTCCATCCCGATCACCCGGTGCCCATCCGCCAGCAGGCGGTCGCAGAGATGAGACCCGAGGAACCCCGCTGCGCCGGTTACGAGGACGCGCATGCCACGGGACGGCCGATGCAGTCGTAGGTGAAGCCGAGCTGGCTCAGCCGTTCAGGGTCATACAGGTTGCGCCCGTCCACAATCAGCGCCTGCTGCAACGCCTGCTTGATGCGCGCGAAATCGGGGTTGCGATACTCGAGCCATTCGGTGACGACGACGAGCGCGTCGGCGCCGGCAACGGCTTCGTAGGCGTGCTCAACGAACGTGACCCGGTCGCCCAGCACCCGGCGGGCGGTGTCCACCGCGGCGGGATCGTGGGCGCGGACCTTCGCACCGGCGGCGAGCAACGCCTCCACGAGCACGATGGCCGGGCTCTCGCGCACGTCGTCCGTCTCCGCCTTGAAGGCGAGTCCCCAGACCGCGATCGTCTTGCCCTTGAGGTTGCCGTCGAAGTGGCGCGACAGCTTCTCGAACAGCACGCGCTTCTGGCGCTCGTTACCGCTCTCCACCGCCTGCAGTACGCCGAGCTGCACGCGCCGGCCGTCTGCGGTGTGCACCAGGGCCTTCACGTCCTTCGGAAAGCAGGAGCCGCCGTAACCCGGTCCCGGGAACAGGAACGCCGAGCCGATGCGGCGGTCCGAGCCGATGCCCTTGCGCACGTGCTGCACGTCGGCGCCCACGGCCTCGCACAGCTCGGCGATCTGGTTCATAAACGTGATGCGCGTGGCGAGCATCGCATTGGCCGCGTACTTGGTCATCTCGGCCGATGGAATGTCCATGAAGATCAGCGGATTACCGGTGCGCACGAACGGCCCGTACAGCTCTTCGAACACGCGGCGCGATTCGGGGTGATCGACACCGACGATTACGCGGTCGGGTTTCATGAAATCTTCGACCGCCGCGCCTTCTTTCAGGAACTCGGGGTTGGAGCAGACGTGGAACGACGTCTTGGTGTGTTTCGCGATCTCGGCCCGCACCAGCTCCGCGGTGCCGACCGGAACGGTGCTCTTCGTGGCGACGACCTTGGAGCGGTTCATGTGCTGGCCGATGGTGCGCGCCACGGCGAGTACGTGCTGCAGGTCGGCGGAGCCGTCTTCGTCGGGCGGGGTGCCGACGGCAATGAACACGACGTCGCATTCCTCGATCGCCGCGGCCACGTCGGTCGTGAACTGGAGCCGGCCTTCGCGCTGGTTGCGCACGACCAGCGGCTCGAGCCCGGGCTCGTAAATCGGCAGGCGGCTCTCCTTCAGCCCGCCGATCTTCTTCGCGTCGACATCGGCGCAGCGCACGTCGTTGCCGGTCTCGGCAAAACACGCGCCCACGACGAGGCCGACGTATCCGGTACCAACGACGCAGAGCTTCACGCTTTCCTCCGGGTTCCCACAGGCAGCGCGTGCCGAGTATCCACCACCAGCTTGGCCTCGCGCGCCACGAGCGGATAGTCGAGACCGGTGTGATCGGTGACGATGACGACGCAATCGGTACCGTGCAGCATGTCCGCCGTCAGGGCGATCGACTCGAGCTCGACGCCGTCCTCGTGCAGCTGTGGGACGTGCGGGTCGTGGTACTTCACGATCGCGCCGCGCTGCTCGAGCAGCCGGATCACGTCGAGCGCGGGGCTCTCGCGAATGTCGTCGATGTCCTTCTTGTAGGCGACGCCGAGCACCAACACCGTGCTGCCGCGCACCGCCTTGCCCTGATCGTTCAGCTTGTCGGCGACGCGGGCCACCCAGTATTCGGGCATCTCGGCGTTGATCTCGCCCGCCAGCTCGATGAAGCGGGTGCGGTAGTTCAGCGTCCGCATCTTCCAGGCGAGGTAGTGTGGGTCGAGCGGGATACAGTGCCCGCCCACGCCCGGCCCGGGCGTGAATTTCATGAATCCGAACGGCTTCGTGGCAGCGGCGTCGATCACTTCCCACACGTCCACGCCGAGCTTGTCGCACACGATCGCCATTTCATTGACGAGACCGATGTTGACGCTGCGGAAGGTGTTTTCGAGAATCTTCACCAGCTCCGCCGCCTCGGTCGAGCCAACCTGAACGATGCGCTCGATCGCCGGCTCGTACAGCGCGACCGTTACCTGGAGGCAGTTCGGCGTGAGGCCGCCCACCACCTTCGGCGTGTTGCGCGTGTTGTACTTGGGATTGCCGGGATCGACGCGCTCGGGCGAGAAGGCGAGAAAGAAATCTTCCCCTACCTTGAGGCCGGTGCTCTCGAGCGCCGGCAGCATCAGCTCGCGCGTCGTGCCGGGGTAGGTCGTGGATTCGAGGATCACGAGCTGGCCGCGCCGCAGCGTCTTCTTGATCGACTCCGTCGCCGACAGCACGTAGCTGACGTCGGGATCCTTGGTCTTGGAGAGCGGCGTCGGCACGGCGATGGAAATCGCATCCGGCTCCGACAGCCGCGACAGGTCGGTGGTCGCGGAGAACTTCCCGGCCGACACCGCGTTCGCCACCGCGTTGGACGCGATGTCCTGGATGTGGGAGCGGCCGGCGTTGAGCCCGTCGACCACGCGTTTCGAAATGTCGAACCCGAGCACCCGGTAGCCGGCCCGCACCAGCTCCATCGCGAGCGGCAACCCGACGTAGCCGAGGCCGACGATGCCGAACAGCGCACTGCGGTCTCTGGCTTTGGCCAGCAGGAGATCCCGGGGATTCTGTGCGGCGGTCATAAAGTGATCGGGGCTCCTCCACTCGCGAGCGAACGCGTCGCCGCATCGAGCACACGGACCACGCGAACACCATCGGCGGCGCTCGCGCGGGGAGCTTCTGTCCCCCGGGCGACGCGCACGAAATGCGCGAGCTCGGCGGCCAGCGGCTCCACGTTGGGAATCTTGGGAATGAAAATGTCACCCTCACGGATGGCGAGACTCTCGCCCCACGACGCATACTCCGGAGGCCGCGTCACCCCCTTGTCGTAGATGCGCAGCTTCTCGCGCGGCTCCATGTCGTCGAACATCACCATCTTCTTGTCGCCCACCACGGTGAGCTTGCGCTCTTTATGAGGATCGAGCCACGACAGCTGGACGTGCGCCAGCGTCCCGCTCGCAAACTCCATATGGAGGAACACCACATCCTCCACTCCCGGCTGCAGATACGACGACCCCTGAGCCGTCACCCGCACCGGCGCCTCCCCTAGCAAATGCAGGGCCACGGAAACGTCGTGGGGCCCGAAGCTCCACAGCGCGTTTTCGTCGGCCCGGACCTGACCGAGGTTTACCCGCAAGCCGTACATGTAGAGCACGCGCCCCAACTCCCCCCCGGCGATCAGCTTGCGCAGCGCGTCCACGGCGGGGTGAAAGACCAGCAGGTGCCCGACCAGCACCGGCACCTTGGCGGCCGCGGCAGCGGCCGCCACCTCCTCGGCGTCGGCGACCCGCAGCGCGAACGGCTTCTCCACGAGACACGGCTTCCCGGCGGCGACGGCTTTGCGGGCATACTCGGCGTGCGTCCGGGCCGGGGACGCGATCACCACGGCGTCGACCCGGCCCAAGAGGGCGTCGGCGTCGGCGGTGACGAAGACGGCGGGATACTGGCGGGCCACCCCCTGCCGCACCTGCTCCGCGGTATCGCAGACCGCCGCCAGCTCCGCGTCGGCGACGCCGGCCGCGGTGCGAACGTGATTCTTCCCCCACGCCCCGGCGCCGATGACGCCGAGCCGCAATCGGCTCAACGGTAGAACTCGCGGATCGCGTCGACGACGTAGTCGAGCTGCACCCGCTCGAGTTCCGGATAGATCGGCAGCGAGATGACCTCCAGGGCCGCCTGCTCGGAGCGCGGCAGGCTCCCCGCGCGGTACCCCAGATCGGCGAAGCACGGCTGCCGGTGCAGCGGGATCGGGTAGTAGATCGCGTTGCCGATGCCCTTGGCCTTCAAGTGCGCCTGCAGCGCATCGCGCCGCCCGACCCGCAGCGTATACTGATGGAAGATGTGTTCGTTCCCGGGCGCAGTGACCGGCGTCCGCACTGCCGCTATCCCGCTCAACGCCTTGCTGTAATACGCGGCATGGTCGCGACGCCTGGCCGACCACCCGGCGAGGTGCGGCAGCTTCGCGAGCAGGACGGCGGCCTGCACCGTATCGAGCCGTGAGTTCGTCCCCACCTCTTCGTGGTGGTACTGCTTGGCGCCGCCGTGCAGCCGCAGCTTCTTGAGCCGGTCCGCGGTGGCGTCGTCGGAGGTGACGATCATGCCACCGTCGCCCCAGGCGCCGAGATTCTTGCTCGGGAAGAACGAGTAGCCCGTCGCCCAACCCAGCTCGCCCGCCATGCGCCACACCCCGTCGATCGAGCGCCGCGCCCCGATCGCCTGCGCCGCGTCCTCGATCAACTTCACCCCATGTCGGCCGGCGATCTGCAGCAGCCGCTCCATCTCCACCATCTGCCCGTA
>DATFSB010000261.1:0-12822 GCA_035262825.1 Gemmatimonadales bacterium
CACGCGCTCATGATGCTCGTCCCCGAGCCCCTGGATAGCGTGCGCGAGGCCGATCCGGTCTTGCGCGGCTTCTACCGCTACCACGAAGCGGTGATCGAGCCCTGGGATGGCCCCGCGGCGCTGGCGATCTCGGACGGGGTCACCGCCATCGCAGCGGTGGATCGCAATGGCCTGCGGCCCTGCCGCTACAAGATCACGCGCGACGGAATCGTGATCGCGGCGTCGGAGGTGGGCGTCGTGGACGTGAGCCCTGAGCAGGTGCTCGAGACCGGCCGGCTCGCCCCGGGCGAGCTGATCGCCGTCGATACGCAGCGCAACGCGATCCTGCATAACGCCCAGGCGAAGCACGAGGTGGCGGGACGCCACCGCTACGGCCGGTGGACAGCGCAGTGCGTGCACGTGGTCCGCGAGCAGACAACCCCCGCGCCGCCGCCCACCGCGGGCGATCTCCGTTCGCGTCAGGTCGCCTTCGGCTACGGCAACGAAGACCTGCGGTACGTCGTACAGCCGATGAGTGAAGGCCAGGACCCGCTCTGGAGCATGGGCGACGACACGCCGCTGCCGCCGCTCTCGCGCATCCCGCAGAGCTTGTATGCGTACATGCGGCAGCGATTCGCCCAGGTCACGAACCCGGCGATCGACGCGATTCGCGAGTCGTGCGTCATGTCCCTCAGCATGCTGTTGGGGCGGCGCGGCTCGCTCCTCTCGCGGCAGCCGACGGCGATCCGCCTGGTCCGGCTGCCCCACCCCGTGCTGCACGACGAAGAGCTCGCGGAGCTCGTGGGCGTTACGGGGGCGCAGGCCGTCACGCTGCCGTCGGTGTGGCAGGCGGGCGCGGGGCCTGACGGCCTGCGTCCCGCGCTGCAGGACCTGTGTCGCTCCGCCGAGCGCGAAATCCAGCACGGAGCGCGCGTCCTGATCCTCAGCGACCGTGGCGTCGATGCGGAGCATGCGCCGATTCCGTTGCTGCTCGCGGTCGGCGCGATCCACAATCATCTGCTGCGCAAGGGACTGCGCCACCGGACCGGGCTCGTTGCGGAAGCGGGCGACGCCTGGGATGTGCACCATGTCGCCGCGCTCATCGGCTACGGCGCCGAGGCGGTGCACCCCTGGGTGGCGCTAGAGACGGCCGCCGAGGGGGGTGGCACAGCCGCGGTCGCGACGCTGCGGACGATACTGGAAAAGGGGCTGCTGAAGGTCCTCGCCAAAATGGGGATTTCGACGCTGAGCTCGTATTGCGGCGCCCAGATCTTCGAAGCCGTCGGTCTCGGCGGCGAGGTGATCGACGAGTGTTTCCCGGGCACGGCGTCGCTGATCGGCGGCATCGGGTTCGTCGAAATCGCCGAGGACGTGTTGACGCGTCATCGCGCCGGATTCCCCGTCGCTGGCGTCGAGAGCGTCTCCATCCCCGATCACGGCCGGGTGCGCTATCGACGCGACGGGGAGGACCACGCCTGGGCGCCGCAGGTGGTCAAGGCGCTGCAGAAGGCCGCCGAGACGGGCGCTGCGCAGGGCTTCGACAAGTTCAAGGAACAGGCGGCAGCCCGGGAGCCGCTGAACCTGCGCCACCTGCTGGGTGTGCGCCGCGGCGCCGGCATCCCGCTCGAAGAGGTCGAGCCTGTCGAAGCGATCCGCCAGCGTTTCATTTCCACGGCGATGTCGCTCGGGGCGTTGTCGCCCGAGGCGCACGCGACGCTCGCCATCGCCATGAACCGCATGGGGGCGCGGTCAAACTCGGGAGAGGGCGGCGAAGACCCGGTCACCTTCCGTCGTTCCACCACCGGCGACCGGGTCGACAACCGCATCAAGCAGGTCGCGTCGGCCCGCTTTGGCGTGACGACGGAGTACTTGACCCGTGCTGATGAGCTGGAGATCAAGATCGCCCAGGGGTCGAAGCCCGGTGAAGGGGGCCAGCTGCCGGGGCACAAGGTCACGGAGCTGATCGCCCGCTTGCGGCACGCCACGCCGGGGGTGGCCCTGATCTCGCCGCCGCCGCACCACGACATCTATTCGATCGAGGATCTGGCGCAGCTGATCCACGACCTCAAACAGGTGAACCGGCGCGCCCGCATCGGCGTCAAACTGGTCGCGGAAGCGGGGGTCGGACGGGTGGCGACGGGCGTCGCCAAGGCGCACGCCGACTACGTGCTGGTGTCGGGTCACAACGGCGGCACCGGCGCCTCGCCGCTGTCGTCGATCAAGCACGCGGGCTCGCCGTGGGAGCTCGGCGTCGCCGAAACCCATGCAATGCTGACGGAGAACGGTCTGCGCGAGCGGATCGAGCTGCGCACCGACGGCGGCCTGCGCACGGCGCACGACGTGATCGTCGCAGCGGCGCTCGGCGCGGAGGCGTACGGCTTCGGCACCGCGCCGCTCGTTGCGCTCGGGTGCGACATGGCGCGCCAGTGCCACCTGAATACCTGCCCCACGGGAATCGCGACGCAGCGCCCGGAGCTGCGCCGCAAGTTCACGGGGACGCCCGAGCAGGTAATCGCCTACTTCTCGCTGATCGCCGAGGAGGTGCGGCAGCTGCTGGCGGCCATGGGATGCCGCACCGTGCAGGAGGTCATCGGCCGCATGGACCTGCTGCAGCGCGTCGATCGGCCCGAGCGCCCGCGCGCCCAGCTGCTCGACCTCTCACTGCTGCTCGGGGAGGCGCCTGTGCCGTCCCGGCCGCCGCGCTACAACCACCGCATCGAGCGGCCGGGGATCACGTCTCTGGATGAAGTGATTCTCACGGATCTGAAGCCCAGTCTCGACTGTGGGCGTGGGTTCACAGGGGAGTACCGTATCGGCAACCACCATCTGACCGTCGGCGCTCGCATCGCCGGTGTGATCGCGGCGTGGACTGGCGACTCCGGGCTGCCGTCGGGATCGGTGCGGCTGCACTTCCACGGCAGCGCCGGGCAGAGCTTCGGCGCGTTCGCGCTGCCGGGGATGCATCTCACGCTCGAAGGGGAAGCCAACGACTACGTGGGCAAGGGGCTGTGTGGTGGGGAGATCGTTGTGCGCCCCTTCGAGTCGGCCGCATACGGCGGGGCCTCACACGAAAACACGATCGTGGGCAATACCGTGCTGTACGGCGCCACGGGGGGCCTGCTGCTGGCCGCCGGCCGCGCCGGTGACCGGTTCGCGATCCGCAACTCCGGGGCGGTAGCGGTCATCGAAGGAGCCGGCGATCACTGCTGCGAGTACATGACGGGGGGGACGGTCGTCGTACTCGGCCGGGTCGGCAACAACTTCGGCGCCGGGATGACGAACGGCGTCGCCTACGTCCTGGACGAGGACGGCACGCTCGATGGCCGCCACAACCAGGAGGCGGTGTCGGTCGCCGCGCTCGAGCGGCGCGAGGAGGCGGCGCTGCGCAAGCTGGTGCGGCTGCACTTCGACCGCACCAGAAGCCCCCGCGCCCGGACGATCCTGCGCGCGTGGCGGGCGTTGCGGTGGCGGTTCCGGGTGGTGCGCGCGCGGCCGGCAGTGGCCGCACCCGCACCCGAGCGGCTGGTCCAGGAGTCGGTGTCGCGGTAGTCTTTCCCCATGACGAATCGGGCCGGCGCGCCGCGCCAGACGACGGTGGGGCTGGTGCAGATGAGCATGACCGCCGACCCTCAGGCCAACCTCGAGAAAGCGATCGCCCGCGTCCATGAAGCCGCCGGACGCGGCGCGACGCTGATCTGCCTCCCCGAGCTGTTTCGCACGTTGTACATCGGCCAGCGCGAGGATCACGACCTGTTCAACCTCGCGGAGCCGGTCCCGGGGCCTTCGACGGAAGCACTCGGGAAGGTCGCCCGGGAGCTCGAGGTCGTGATCGTCGCGTCGCTGTTCGAGCGCCGAGCTCCAGGATTGTACCACAACACCGCGGCCATTCTCGACGCCGACGGCAAGGTCCGAGGGATCTACCGCAAGATGCACATCCCCGACGATCCCTCCTACTACGAGAAGTTCTATTTCACCCCCGGCGACCTCGGCTTCAAGGCGTTCGACACCGCGGCGGGACGCATCGGCACGCTCGTCTGCTGGGACCAGTGGTATCCCGAGGGGGCGCGGCTCACGGCGCTGCAGGGCGCCGCCATTCTCTGCTATCCCACGGCGATCGGGTGGCATCCCGCGGAGAAGGCGCAGTACGGACCGCAACAGCTCGACGCGTGGCGCACCATCCAGCGCAGCCATGCCATCGCCAACGGCTGCTACGTCGCCGCGGTGAACCGCGTCGGATTCGAGCAGCTCGACGGCCAGGGTGCCGGTCTCGAGTTCTGGGGGCATTCGTTCCTCGCCGATCCCTTCGGCGTGGTGCTCGCCGAGGCACCGGCCGATGCGGAAGCGATTCTCGTCGCTCCGCTCGACATGAAGCGTCTCGAGGACGTGCGGCGCAACTGGCCGTTCCTGCGCGACCGGCGCGTCGACGCCTACGTCGGTATCGACCAGCGCTTTCTCGGCGATTGACACCCGAGCATAGCCCGACCGCGCTGGGATATCGCATGCCCGCCGAGTGGGAGCGGCATGCCGCGACATGGCTCGGCTGGCCGCACAACACCACCGACTGGCCGGGCAAGTTCGGTCCCATTCCCTGGGTGTACGGCGAGATCGTACGGCACCTGGTCACCGGCGAGACGGTGCGCCTCCTGGTGGATTCCCGGGCCCGCGAGGCTGCGGCGCGGCGCATCCTCGAGCGCGTAGGCGTCGACCTCGGGTCGGTGCAATTCCTCCGCTTCCCCACCAACCGCGGGTGGACCCGCGATTCGGGACCGATCTTCGTGCATACCGAGGAGCCCGAGCCCTCCATCGCGATCGTGCGCTTTCAGTTCAACGCCTGGGCCAAGTACCCCGACTGGAAGAAGGACGCCAAGCTCCCCGAGCTCGCGGCGCGGAAGCTCGGTGCGCGTCTGTTCGACGTGAAGCGCGGCGGCCGGCGCCTGGTGCTCGAAGGGGGCGCGATCGACGTCAACGGTCGCGGCACGCTGATCACGACCGAGGAGTGCCTGCTCGATCCACTGGTGCAGGTCCGGAACCCCGGCCTGAGCCGCGCCGACATCGAGAAGGTGCTATGCGAGACGCTGGGAGTGACGAAGGTCCTGTGGCTCGGCAAGGGGATCGCGGGAGACGACACGCACGGGCACGTGGACGATCTGTGCCGATTCGTCGGCGCTCACCGCGTGGTGCTGTGCCGGGAGCACAATCCGCAGGACGCGAACTACGCGGCGCTGGAGGAAAACCGCGAGCGCCTCGAAGACATGCGGGCCGAGGACGGCGGTCGACTCGAGGTCATCGACCTGCCGATGCCCGCGCCCGTGATGTTCGACGGCCGGCGACTCCCCGCCAGCTACGCGAATTTCTATATCGCGAACGCCGCGGTCCTCGTTCCCACGTTCAACGATCCGCAGGACCGCGTCGCCCTCGGCATTCTGTCTGAGGTATTCCCCGATCATCCCGTCGTCGGCATTCACGCCGTTGATCTGGTGTGGGGACTCGGCACGCTGCACTGCCTCACACAGCAGGAGCCCGCGGCTTGACGCGGTCCAGCCTCCCGGTATACTGCCCCGGAGCGCCCGCTCCCCGCTCGGGAGCGGGCGTTCGTGTTTTGCCACCTCGTGCACCAGGAGAAGTGCGATGCGCCTGATAACGACCATCATCCGGCCGGAGCGGCTGCCTGAGGTCAAAGCGGCGCTGTTCCGCGCCGGGGTCACCGGCATCACCTTGAGTCGCGTCACCGGCCACGGCGGGGAGCGAGAGGTCGTCGAGCAATACCGCGGCAGCACGATCGTGGCCGAGTTCCACGAGAAAGTGAAGATCGAGATGGTCTGCTCGGAGCCGTTTGTCGAGCCGACCATTCAGGCCATCCTGTCCGCGGCCCGGACCGGTGAAGTGGGCGACGGCAAGATTTTCGTTCAGCCCCTCGACCGAGTGATCCGGATTCGCACCGGCGAACAGGACAATGACGCGCTCACCGCCGTCAACGCCGACCAGGTGCAGCAGGCCGCGATCGATGCGGCAGGAAAGCCATGAACCAGATCTCGGCCGGGGATACCGCCTGGGTGCTGGCGTCGAGCGCCCTCGTTCTCCTGATGACCGTCGGTCTCGCCTTCTTCTACGGCGGCCTCGTCCGGTCGAAGAACGCGCTCAACACGATGATGATGAGCGTCGTGGCGCTGGGCGTGATCGGGCTGCAATGGGTGCTGATCGGCTACTCCCTCGCCTTCGCGCCGGGGAACGGCTGGATCGGCGGGCTCAGCTGGTGGGCGTTCCGCGGCGTCGGACTCGATCCCAACCCGGCTTACGCAGCGACGATCCCGCTGCAGGCGCACGCCATCTTCCAGGCGATGTTCGCCGTCATCACGCCGGCCCTGATTTCCGGCGCGATCGTGGAGCGGATGCGCTTCCGCGCGTACACCGTGTTCCTCGTACTCTGGGCGACGTTGGTCTACGTCCCGCTGGCGCACTGGGTGTGGGGAGCGGGCGGGTGGCTGCAGAAGCTCGGCGCGCTCGACTTCGCCGGCGGCACGGTGGTGCACATCTCCGCCGGGGTCTCGGCGTTCGTGGCGGCGCGGCTGCTCGGGCCGCGCCAGGGCTTCCGCCGCACGCCCCTCGTGCCGCACAACGTGCCGCTCGTGCTGCTCGGCGCCGGGTTGCTGTGGTTCGGGTGGTTCGGCTTCAACGCCGGATCGGCGCTGGCGGCGAACGGCATCGCGGTGCTCGCGTTCGTCAACACCAACACCGCCGCCGCCGCCGCCCTCGTGACCTGGGCGGCGCTCGACGCCCTGCGCGGCGGCAAGGTCACCGCGGTGGGCGCCGCGACAGGCGCGGTCGTCGGGCTCGTGGGTATCACCCCCGCCGCGGGATATGTGACCGCCCGGGCGGCGATCGTCATCGGGACGGTATGTGCGGTGCTGAGCTATTTCGCGATTCAACGGCGCTCGAAGAGCGGGCTCGACGATTCGCTCGACGTCTTCTCGTGCCACGGCCTCGCCGGGATCGGCGGCGCTCTCCTGACGGGGGTGTTCGCAAACAAGTTCGCGAATCCCGGGGCCGCCAATGGCCTGCTGCACGGCAACCCCGGCCAGCTCGGCGTCCAGGCGCTGGCGGTGGTGGCGGCGATCGGCATCGCCGCGGTTGGGACGTTCGTAATCTTCACCGTCGTCCGACTCATCTTCGGGGCACGCCCGCAGGTGCGCGAGGAGATCCTGGGCCTCGACGTCACCGAGCACGGTGAAGAGGCGTACCTGGGCGGCGACCTCGGGGGCCTGGCCGGCCCCGGCACGACCATCGGTGAAGGCGTCGTGCTGTCGTCGCCACCGCCGCGGGTCGCCGCCCGATGACGGCGCCGGGAGAGTACGTCTATCGCGACAAGAAGCTCGGGGACACCACGCCGGTAACGCTCGAGACGGCACCCGACGTCTTTTGTCCCACATCCACCTCCGTCCTCTTGTTGCGAGCGGCACGCCGCCAGCTCGAGCTGCACTCGGCGCAGACGGTACTCGATCTGGGCTGCGGATGTGGCGTCGTGGCGGTGGTCCTGGCGGGCGCGAATGGCCGGGGCGCCAACGTGTCGGCGTCGGACATCAGTCCTGCGGCCGCCCGGCTCACCTCAAAGAATGCCGCGAAAAACGGTGTGGCCGTGGAATCCCGATCGGGAAGCCTGTTCGAGCCGTGGGCGGGGCGGCGCTTTTCGCTGATCGTGGACGATGTGGCTGGCGTCGCGGAGCCGATTGATCGTCTCTCGGGATGGTACCCGGGAAACGTGCCGAGCGAGGCCGGACCCGACGGCACGCGCTGGATTCTCGAGATTCTCCGGCTGGCTCCGGACTATCTCGAGCCAGACGGTCGTCTGGTATTTCCCGTGATCACGCTGGCGCGAGAGGAAACGGTGCTGGCGCGGGCACGCGAGCGTTTCGGCTCCGTGCACCTGCTGGAAGAACAGTGGTATCCGCTGAGCGAGACACTCGCTCCCCACCTTCCGCTGATCGAGCAGATGGCTGCCGAGGGCCGAGTCCGCCTGCAGCGTCAGGGGAGCCGCGTCTGCTGGGCGACGATGATCTACCTGGCCGAGGAGCCCGTCTCGACGATGCGTTGAATGTGGCGCAGCACGCGGAGATGGATCGCCGAAACGATCTGCCCCGCCACCACTGCCCAGTAGCCCTGCGGAGACATCTCCACTTCATACCGCGTTCGCCCCACGAGACGCGTCCGCCCCTCCGGGAGCGGCACCAGCTCGAACTCGCCGTGTGTCGCGCGGAAATACCCATCCAGATGGGGCGGATTCACGTCGCGATACGGGCTCCACTCGTGCATCGGGGGCGCCTGGCGCACGATGTCGAAGGCGAGGCGGCGCCCCGGCTCCCACACCGTGATCGGCTCGAAGAAGCTACCGGTCGTAAAGTCGCAGTAGCGGGTGGCGCCGACACCCGTCCCGACGATCCGCGCGCGCTGGGGCGCCGCGACGCCGATGCGGAACAGCCATTCGGTGGGCGGGGGAATCTCCGGAAAGCTCACGACGCGCTGCCATACCTGATCGGGCGGAGCGGCGATCTCGACCGTCGAGACGACCTCATAGGACGGCGGCGGAAGCTTCGGCTCGGTGAGGACGAGCAGGGGCGCCAGCAGCGCCGCCATGCCCGCGGTCTCGTGTCCGCGCAGAGCCACGGCACGCCCCAGGAGCGCCCCGGGGATCGCGACGAGGGCCGCGAGCGGGAACGCCAGGATCAAACAAAACGCCCCCTCGGCGGCGAAGGCGATCAACAGCAATCCCGCGAGGAGCACCGCGAACAACGCGAGCCGAACAGTCTCGCCGGCCCGGCGCGGATGCCCGCTGTTGAACACTTGTGCACTCACCCACCCCGCGGTGAACGGCGTTCCCAGGAACAGTCCGAAAGAGTAATTGCGCTTGAAGTACACGCCCAACAGGATCGTCGGAATGGTGACCGCCAGAGCCGCCCCGAGGCCCAACAGGGCGCTGCGACGCCGGTCCGCAGCCACCGGGTCCGGGAGGCGCTCGAGCCACTGAGCAGCCGGAGCGGTCGGCAGCACGCAGAGCGCGCCGATGAGGACGAATTTCAGGTAGGGTATGAAGAACAGGACGGCGAGCCAGCCGGATCGACCCGCGTCGACGGCACGGCGCATCGACAGGCCGACGCCGATCCACAAGAAGGGCAGCGTCCACAGCGCGAGCCCGAGCATCGCCGCCGGGGGCATTCCCTGCAGCGCGACGGTCCGCACCGACCAGAGCGGACTCACGTAGTCGAGCGGCGACCACCAGCGGTGAGTGTACGACCACACCACGGTGGCGTCGATTAGATACTTGAAAAGCATCAAACCGGCGCCCGTCAGAAAGTACGTGCGCCGGTCGACGCGTTCGGAGAGCCCGAACCAGAGCCGGAGGAGTCGTTTCACAGGAGGGTCAGCCCGCGACGCTCCAGGTCCTTCCCCGCCGCAGCAGCGCGTTCAAATCGCGGTCACTCCCTGCCGCCTGGAGCTGCTCCTCCACGAGCGCGTCATACGAGGGAGCGGGATTGCAGAACAACACGCCGATCGCCATCGGGAACTGTGGCGGGCGCAGCCCCGCGATCAGGCTCGCCAGGGCATGATTCGTTTCGTCGTGGACCAGGAGGTCGTTCTCGCTCACGCCATTCTCGCCGACTGTCACGACCTCGAGCTCGAGCCGGTTCGGCACGAGCCGCAGTCCGTAGCGCCCGGCGGCGCCGAAGCGCAGCGGCTGACCATGCTGGACGTGGATCTGTTTCTCCGGCGCCACCGACTTCTCGATGAAGTCGTCGAACACGCCGTCGTTGTAGACGACGCAGTTCTGGAAGATCTCGATGAACGAGGCTCCGCGATGCGCGTGGGCGCGTTTCAGCGTTTCGACGAGCCGCGGCTGCTGCGTATCGATCCCGCGCGCCACGAAGCGCGCGCCGGCGCCGAGCGCGAACGCGCAGGGCGAGACAGGGTTGTCGAGCGAGCCGCCCGGCGTCGAGGGCGACTTGGTGCCCGGCCGCGACGTCGGCGAATACTGGCCTTTGGTGAGGCCGTAGATCTCGTTGTTGAACAGCAGGATCTGGAGATCGACGTTGCGCCGCAGCACATGCAGCAGGTGGTTGCCGCCGATCGACAGCCCGTCGCCGTCTCCGGTGACCAGCCACACGTCGAGGTTGGGATTCGCGAGCTTCACTCCGGTGGCGATCGCCGGCGCTCGGCCGTGAATCGTGTGGAAGCCGTAAGTGGAGACATAATAGGGGAAGCGCGACGAGCAGCCGATCCCCGAAATGAAAACCGTCTTCTCGCGCCGCACGCCGAGGTCGGCGAGCGTTTTTTGCACCGCCTTCAGGATCGCGTAGTCTCCGCATCCCGGACACCAGCGCACTTCCTGGTCGGACGCGAAGTCCTTGGGCGCGAGACTGGGGGAAAGGGTAGCGGTCATTGGCGCTCCGCGATCGCTGCGGCGATGGTCGACACTTTGAACGGTTTTCCCGTGATCTGGTTGAGCCCCTCGGCGGGAATGAGGTACGCCGCGCGCAGCAGCTGCACCAGCTGGCCGTTGTTCAACTCCGGCACGAGCACGCGGTCGAACCGCCGCAGCAGCTCGCCGAGGTTCGAGGGGAACGGGGCGAGATAGCGAATGTGGATGTGTGACGCCCGCTGTCCATGCGCCTGCGCCACCTTCACGCCCTGGTGGATGGCGCCGTACGTCGACCCCCAGCCGACCACCGCGAGCGGCCCCCGATCCTCGCCCAGCGCCACCGTCTGCAGCGGGATATCGCGCGCGATCCCGGCGACCTTCGCCGCGCGCGCCTTGGTCATACGGTGGTGATTGTCGGGATCGTAGGAGATGTGTCCCGTCTCGTAGTCGCGCTCCAGCCCCCCGATGCGGTGTTCCAACCCCGGAGTCCCGGGCACCGCCCAGGGGCGGGCCTGGGTGTCGGGATCTCTCAGGAAGGGGTGGAACCCCTCTGGCTGCGTCCTGAACTGCACGGGGAATTGCGGCAGCGCAGCGACGTCGGGGAGGCGCCATGGTTCCGCGGCGTTGGCGAGGCTTTCGTCGGTCAACAGCATCACCGGCGTCATGTAACGCGTCGCGAGGCGCACCGCTTCCATCGCCACGTCGAAACAGTCCGACGGCGTCGCGGACGCGATCACCGGCAACGGAGCGTCGGCGTTGCGGCCCAGGACCGCCTGAAACAGGTCCGACTGCTCGGTCTTGGTCGGCATCCCGGTGGACGGACCCGCGCGCTGCGAGTCGATCACGACGAGCGGCAGCTCGGTTGCGATGGCGAGTCCCAGTCCTTCGGTCTTCAACGCGATGCCCGGACCGGACGACGACGTGACGCCGAGGACGCCGGCGTAGGCCGCGCCGATGCAGGCACAGACCGCGGCGATCTCGTCCTCCGCCTGGAAGGTGAGCACGCCGTGCGACCGCAGACCCGCGAGGGTGTGCAGCACCGGCGAGGCGGGTGTGATCGGATAGGAGGCGAACACCATCCGCTCGAGCCCCGCGGCGCGCATCCCGGCGATCAGCCCCCACGCGACCGCCTCGGTGCCGCTGATGGCGCGGTACAACCCTGGAGCGACCGGGGCCGGCGCCACTGAATAGGTGCCGACGTTGCTTGGCAGCTCGGCCGTCTCGCCGAAAGCATGTCCCGCGTTCAGGGCGGCGATGTTCGCTGCGGCGATGTGCGGCGTCTTGGCGAACTTGCGCTGCAGCCACTCCACAGTCGCCTGGCGGTCGCGCCCGAACATCCACAACATCAAGCCCAGCGCCCACATGTTGCGGCAGCGGTGCGCATCGCGGGTGCCGAGGTCGAAGGGCTTCACTGCCTCTTCGGTGAGGCGCGTGATGTCCACCGTCAGCAGCCGGTACGACGCAAGCGACCCGTCGGTGAGCGGATTCGCGGCGTACCCCGCCTTCGTGAGGTTGCGCTCGGTGAAGGCGGCGCTGTCGACGACCAGCGTGCCGTCGGAGCGCAGGTCCTCCAGATTCACCACGAGGGCAGCCGGGTTCATGGCCACCAGCGCATCGAGCTGGTCGCCGGCGGTCAGCACGTCGCTGGAGCCGAACTGGATCTGGAACGCCGAAACGCCGAAGGTCGTCCCGGGTGGGGCGCGAATCTCGGCCGGATAGTCCGGGAACGTCGAGAGATCGTTGCCGGCGAGCGCGGTCTCGAGGGTAAACTGGGAGCCCGTCACCTGCATGCCGTCGCCGGAATCGCCGGCAAACCGGATCACAGCGTGCTCCCGCTCTTCCCGTGAGACCGCGCGCGCGGGCGGGGATGCGGTTGCCATCGACAGTCGAATCATACGTCGAATGCGGCGGCGGAGCCAGCAGCCTTCCCTTCATGATGGGCGCAGGTGAGCTTGGGACCGTGCGCCATTGGGCCTGCCTCGGTTCCCTGCTGGCAACCGCCGCCGGGGGTGCGGCGTGCTCGCCCTCCCGCGATTGGCCGGTGACCGGCGGCGATCCGGGGAACACCCGCTACTCCCCGCTCGGCCAGATCAACCGCGGCAACGTCGCGCGGCTGCGCCTCGCCTGGACCTACCACACCGGCGACGCGCCGCCGGACGGCCCGTCCGAGATCCAGGCGACGCCGATCGTGGTGAGCGGTGTGCTCTACACCACGACGCCGGCGCTCGCCGTCATCGCGCTGCGTGCCGATCGCGGCACGCTCGTGTGGCGGTTCGATCCCTTCGCCCATCGGGCACGCGCGTCGCACGTCAATCGTGGCGTCGTCTATTGGGCGGACGGCCGCGACCATCGCGTCTTCTTCACCGCCGGGCGCCGGCTGTACGCCCTCGATGCGCGCAGCGGCCGACCGATTCCGACCTTCGGTGACTCCGGTT
>DATFSB010000262.1:0-2320 GCA_035262825.1 Gemmatimonadales bacterium
TTGGGGGCCAGGAGCGGCAGATGGCGGATTCAAAAGGCCGAGCCGAATTGCCTTTTACCCCTACCAGCCCTCTGTCCGGCGCGGCTACCAGCCCGCCGCTCTTCCGTAACGACGCACAGGAGCGCGATCGAGACGATGAGCTGACGTTGCATCCGAATCCTCCGAATGGCACCGCGGCAGACGCCGGCGGCGCGTGTTGGTGACGCCGCTCTACTCGCGAGCGGCGTGTCTGGATCACGCATCTGCTAGCGGGCGCACCGGAACCCGATCACATCGCTCCGTTGCGACGGATCGCCGCCGGAATCGATCGCGAAGACGCCGGCCCCGGTGCCGTCCAACGAGCTGCCGCCGCGAAGGAACGCGCCCGGAAGGCTGAGCGTGCCGCTCTGCCCGCCGGGATCCCCCGGTCCGCCGACGCAGCTCAAATCGTTGCCGAGACTCGCAGGCCAATTCGTGCAGCTGACCGAGCGATCGGCCCAATCGCCGACCCACTCGTCCACGTTGCCGATCATGTCGAACGCGCCCCACACCGACTTGCAGCTCGACCGGGAGCCCGTGTTGGCGATGACGCTGTTGATGGTGGCGCACGTGGTCGAGCCGTCGTCGGCTACCCCCGGATCGGGCGTGCCGGCGGCGGCGCCCTGCCACTCGCGGTTGGTGAGGAGCCGCTTCCCCGAGAGCAAGCACGCCTGGTTCGCCTGGAACCACGTGATGCACCGCGACGGCTGCACGCCGGCGACGGAGACGGCGTAGAAGCCCGGCGACGGCGGATTCGATCCCGGGACCGCCGTCCAGTTCCCCGACCGCGGGAAGTTCGTGAACACGTTCATGGCGATGCATGCAGACGGGCTGAGCGGAATCGCACCGCCGGCCTGGAGATCGGCCAGCGTCACGCGTCCCGTCTGGACCTTCCGGACGAGCGTCGTGTTCGCGGGATCGATCTGCCAGAGGCTCGCCTCGTACGTGTCGACGCAGGTGTTGCCGACCTTCACCGAGTCGGCCGGACACCGGAGCGTGATGGCCTGGGTCGGTAGGACCGTCGCGAGCCAAACGACCGCTGCGCTGACGATGTGACGTAGATTCATGGTTCCGTTCTTCCTTTCGCTTCTTCGCGATGCCGCCGCCGAGTGGGCCGGAGCACAACGTCGGACCCTTCTCTACGCACGACTGCTCCCGCCGGATGCACGCGCGCCGCGCCCCATCGGGGATGCGGCCCGCTACACGCCGTGAAGCGGTTCACGATCGCGCTCACGATCCCGCCGCATCGCTGCGGACGTCCCGGAGAAAGGTCGGCAAATTCTCTCAGCGAACTGCTGCGGGCGAGGGGGCCGGCCGTGACGGGCTCGATGCGCCCGCCCATGCGGCGCGGCGGCTGCGCGCGAGCGTCGAGATGGAGGCCGAACGCGCGCTTGGGAGACAGCTGGAGCGCCATGGAACCTGGGGTCTCGTCCGGCCGCGATGCGTCGCTGCTGCGCTGCTGTTCCACTCGATCGACGATACAGGCCGCACCCGTTCCGCTCGATGAAACGGTCGTCAGATAACCGTTAGAACGCAGTGAGAAAGCGGTTCGCCGCGGCCGCGAACGGCGCTGTCGCGAGTACGAGCGTCAGCGACGGCCGTCCTGTCAGACGGCGAAGCGAGCGCCCTCGATCAGGCGACGGAGCACCGCGAATGCCTTCGGTGTAAGCGGCTGCTGCCGGCGCAGTACGCGATCTCCGGCGACGAGTATGGGTTTCCCGTGCGCGGCTACGACCCGACCCTACCGGTCGTGATCGACCCGCTGCTCCAGGCGACCCCGCTCGGCGGCAGCGGCGACGACCAGGCGATCGCCCTCGCGATCGGACCAGCGCGCGACGTCTACGTGGCGGGCGTCACGGCCTCCTTCAACTTCCCCGGCACGGGCCCCGGCGCACAGCCCCGCTTCGGCGGCGGCTCCGGAGATGCGTGCTCCGGAGATGCGTTCGTCGCGTGGCTGACCGACGATCTGACGGGGTTCGAGGAGGCGACGTTCCTGGGCGGCAGCGGTGACGATCTGGCCATCAGGCTCGCAATCGCACCGACGACGGGCGACGTCTACGTCGCCGGACTCACCAGCTCTGCCAACTTCCCGGGCACGAGCGGGGGAGCCCAGAGCGCCCTCGCTGGCGCCAACCTCGTGAATCCCCTGGATGGCTTCGTGGCGCGGCGAACGCGAGCCTGACGTCGCTCGAGCAGGCAACCTACCTCGGCGGCAGCGGCAACCGCGATTCGCGAAGCCGTCCGTCGAGGCCGATCAGGATGTCCGACCGCCACTTCCCAGGAGACATGCGGCATGGCCGGC
>DATFSB010000263.1:0-2131 GCA_035262825.1 Gemmatimonadales bacterium
AGCGCCGCGCTCATCTGGCCGGCGTGGAACTGCCGCCGCGCCTGCACCAGCAGGGCGGCGGGGCTCACCGTCGTCACCTGCCGCGGGCCATGATGGCACGCGGCGAGTGCGACGAACGGCAGCAGGCGGGTCACTCGCATCTTGTCACTCAGTGCTGAGGGGCGCTCGACGTGTCTGCTTTGCCGAGGGCGTTGAGCTTTTCCTGCGCGCGCTGCGCCAAGGTGTCTCCCGGCATTCCGCCTGTGAGCGCCTGCTGGTAGAAATCGACCGCCGTCGTGAGGTCGCCGCGCGCCAGCGCCACGTCGCCGAGACCGAGCGCCGCCCCCCGCGCCACTTCGCTCCCCGCCCCCGGCGTGGAGGCCCGCTGAAACCAGACCTCGGCGTCGGCGGGATGGCCGGCGGCGAGAATCGCCTCGCCGCGCATTAAGGCACAGCGCGCCATCCCCTCTCGTGCGGCGTCCTGTACAGCAAGCTGCCGCTGCCGCCGCACGACTCCCTCGAACACCGCCGCGGCGGTCACACAATCCTTCGCCAACGCTGCCGCCTCGCCGTACACGTAGAGCAGCGAGTCGGCGGTGGCGGCATCGGGAGCGGTAGCGATGGCTGTGGGCAGGTACGCCATCGCGTCCGTGGTGTTCCCGGCCGTGGCGGCGTCGAGGGCGACGACCCGCGCGTACGGCCCGAGCGAGCGCGACGGAGCGATCTCCCGCAGACCGTCCAACGCCGCGGCCAGCGCGGTGCGGTCGTTCAGGCCGCCCGCCTGCCTGGCGGTGCGCTCCAGTCCGTCGGCGGCCTCATCGGTGCGGCTGGGGTCGTCGTGGGCCAGCGCCCGATACTCCTGCGCGGCGACACCGAGGTCGCCGGTATGCAGGGCGGCCGCCCCGGCCTTGGCGTGGAGCCCCCTGCCGCGCCCGGCGCGCAGGCCGAGCTGGTACTCCGCGAGCGAGCTGCGGTAGTCGGCGGCGGCGTACAGCCGGTCCCCGAGGACTTCGTGATTGGCCGCGCTCTGGGCGCAGGCGACGCTCGCCAGCGCCAGGGCGGCGATGGACCGGTTCACAGCGTGCTATGCCGTCCCGACGACCGCGCGGCGGCTTCCGCGGCGGCCCGCAAATCGCCGCGATCGAGCATGGCGAGATACGCCTCGACGCGCGGATCCTCGGGACGACGGCGCCGGCAATCCTCCCACACCACCCGCGCCGAGAGCCCGTCGCCGCTCAAGTAGCAGGCAAGGCCCAGCATCGCGGCGGCGTCGAGGAAATTGGGACGCGACCGGACGATGATCTCGAACTGCTCGCGCGCCTCGAGCACACGACCCGCCTGGAGCAGCAGCCGGCCCAGCTTGTAGCGCAGATCGTGGAATTCGGGTCCGAGGGCGAGCGCCGCCTGGTACTGTCCGATCGCCTCCCGCATGCCGCCGGCTTCGATGTACGCTTCCGCGACGTGCGCGTGCAGGTTGGCGAGCTTCGCCGCGAGGTGCGTGGGAAACCCGAGCCGGGACTTGCCGCCGATCTGCCCCGCGCGGCGCAGCGACTCGGTCGCCTCCTGCTCTCGGCCCAGATCGTTGAGGACCAGCGCCCGATGGACCAGCGCTTCGACGTAATGGGTGTTCAGCTCGAGCGCGCGATCGAGATGCGCCAGCGCCTTCTCGGGCTGGCCCACGAGCGAATACGAAAGGCCGAGCAGGTGCTCCGCGTCGGCGTAGGCGTGCCCCACCGACGCCACCTCCTCGAGCAGATGGATCGCGCCGTAATAGTCCTGCAGCTGGAAGCGCTCGCGCGCCTGATCGACTCGACGCTCAGGACTTGCGTCCATGAACCTCCCGGTACCAGGCCACGAAGCGCCGGACGCCCTCTTCGATCCCCACCTTGGGGCGATAGCCGAGCTCCCGCTCGGAGCGGGACAGATCGGCCGCAGTGAGCGGCACGTCCCCCGGCTGGTCGGGACCGCGCTCGATGATCGGCTGCCGCTCCGCCGCCGCCGCGATCACGGCGATCAGGCGGTCGAGCCGGACCCACTCGCCGCCGCCCAGGTTGAACACCCGCCACGGCTCGCCGGTGCCATTCTGTTGCGCGGTCCAGTCCAGGCTCGCTACGATCCCGTCCACGATATCGGAAACATACGTATAA
Organism: Gemmatimonadales bacterium; assembly: GCA_035262825.1. GTDB lineage: Bacteria > Gemmatimonadota > Gemmatimonadetes > Gemmatimonadales > GWC2-71-9 > DASTHG01. Next base: position 2,127 of record DATFSB010000263.1, read on the forward strand.
TCGCG
>DATFSB010000264.1:0-6758 GCA_035262825.1 Gemmatimonadales bacterium
GAGCAGGCGGGCGAACGATTGCGCCTCGTATTGCCGGGCGGCGGGGACGGCGCCGGCGAACAGATCGAGCAGCGCGGCGATGCCGCCCGTGGCGGGGGGCGGGTTCGAGTCGGCGCGGGCGCGGGCGACCTGGGCGAGGCGACCGCGCAGAGCGTCCGGATCGATGAAGATCATAATCGCGGAGGTATCGGCGCGATCGGGGCGTTTCCAGACCGCCTCGTTGTAGAGCCCGGCGGCGAGGTCGATCGGGTTGTTGTCGAACAGGCCGCCGTCGGAGAACAGCGCCGAGTCGTGATGTTCGCCGGCGCAGTCGGCATGGGGCCGGTCCTGGATCTCGAGCTGCACCGGTGCGAAGGCTCCGGGGAAGGCGGACGACGCCTCGACCAGCGGAAAGACATGGTGGTTGGCGACGGCGTCCTGGCAATCGGGGAGCAGCACGAGGGCGCCGAGCTTGCCGTTGTCGCGCAGCGCCACGTCGGGTGCCTGGAACAGCAGCGAATCGCCGCGGCGGGCGAGTGTGACGGTGGCGGCGTAGCGCTGCGTCAGGGCGTGGATGCCGGAGGAGATCGGGATCGTGTCGGGGGCGACGCGGGTGATTGTTACGCCGACAGGAATCGCACAACCGCCTGTGGGCGCCGACGTAGGCACGTCGCGCATTGCCGCTGCGATCGTGTCGAACAGCACCTTGTGGAAGTAGCGCCGCGAGAACAGCGCGCGCGTCGTGTCGTTCTGGTTGTAACGCGCCAGCGGGAAGAGCTGATCGAACCCGGTGCGCACCCAGATTTTCCAGAACAGGCTCGAGTCGGGCGGTGTGGCCTTCGTGGTGCGGCACCATTCGATGGCGGCGAGGAAGGCGTTGATGTTTCCTGCCGAGGCGCCGGTCGCGGCGCTGAGGTGATAGCGGGGCAGGTTCCAGGCGCTGCGGAGCGAGTCGCGCTGGGTCTGCTTGAAGACTTCGACGAGGCCCCAGTTGACGCCGGCTTCGTAGGAACCGAGAGAGACGCCGCCCGAGAGGGTGAGGATGACGGGGACGTGCTGGGCGTCGCGGCGCAGGGATTGGGCGGAGGCGTTCCCCGCGAGGAGGCCGAGGAGGATGGCCGTGAAGCGCATCCCGTAAACTAGCCCAAACGTCTCTGCGCCTTGGCGCAGTGCTCAACGGAAATACGGGCGCTCCGGCGCGAACAGCAGGCCCTTCGCAGCTCGCCGCCAGGCTTCGGGAGCTCGGGGACCGAGGGCAATCACGGCCGCGCTGTAGGCTTCTCCACGCAGCACCAGCGACAAGCCGGTCAATACGGTGTCGGCGTCGCGCAGATCCCCGCCCCGCTTGACCCGATCGACGAAGCGGAAGATCCGCGCACTCGCAACGCTGCGATCAGCCGAGGAGGAATCGAAGAACTGAACGAAGGGCTGGCCGACACGTGCTGCCAACCCAACGGCGGACCAGCGTGAATACACATCCACGCCGGCGCCCGGCGCGAGTGCCAGGGCCTGCGCGATCACCCGGGGGGACGCACCGTCCGACGCCGCGGCCAGGCGCACCAGACGCGGTACATGCGCCGTGTCCCGCTTGGCCAGCGCGAGCGCACTGTCGATGTGCCCCAGGGCCAACAAACGGTACGCCTGCTCGCTGGAATCCAGTCCCTGACCGGTTTCCAGTGACAGCACCATGCTGAGCTGCTGGGAGCCCTTGGCGAGTGCCGCGACGGCTCCGCTCGGGTCGTCGTCGAGCAAGCGGTGAATCCGCGCGAGGTCGACCGCGATGTATTCCGTAAACGCGGGGATGGCGCTCGCCGCCTGCTCCAGAGGTGGGATCGCCTCCCGCATGAGGCCTGAATCAACCGCGCCGTAACCCACCCCGTAGGCGAACCAGGCACTCTGCGGCCAGTGCCGCCGCCCCTCCCGCATCGCGACGAGTCGTGTAGCCGAGTTGGTGATGCAGCGCAACGCCACGTACCGCAGGTCGCCGTTATCGGGAGCCGCCGCGGATCGTTGGCGATCGCGCTCGCACACGGAGTCCCGTTCGGCGTCGCTCGCCTCGTCCTGGCGCAAGCGCAGCAGGATGACGTCATCGGGCGCTTCGGAGAGTCGTGCCGCGAGGATGGCTGGAGCATCCGGCAGTTTGAGCCCTCCGCTCAGCCAGCCGAGAAAGTTGCCAGACGCGGTGAGGTCCCAACGGAGGTGCGCCGCAGCCAGATGGACCCGGTCGCTGTCGGCCGGGAGGAGATCGAGCTGCCGCGCGGGCGTCAATTCGCTCAGCGCGGATAGAGCTGACCGTTCCGCCTCGTTGCCGCTCGTCTCGACTCTCTCAGGCGGATCCTCGAAGACGTACTCCGCCGCGGTTCTCGTCCAGCGCGGATTTCCGAGCATGCGCGGCGGTACGGGCGGTCTGCCCGCGGCGTCGGCGCCTGCGGTGCCGTAGAGTACCGTCCATTCCACCAGTGGCGTCGCGCCGGCCACGTTGTACACGTAGTGGGCGAAGCTCCCGCTGGTCGGCACATCGAACCGCTCCACCAGCGATCCATGGGCGCGAGCCTCCACCGCCAGCGTGCCGCGCGACGCGATGGACAGCGATTGCGCGGACCGCGCCCGGACGCTCACGTGATTGTCGCCGATGCGGACGTCGACCGGGAGCGCCAAGCCGTTGTAAACGCTCACCGTCGACGAGTCCACCGATCGACCAAACCCCAGCACGGCCACGACGATGCCGGCGGCGAGGGCGAATCGCACCAGGGCAGGGACGACGCCGTGCGCGATCATCACGCGCTGCCACGGTGTGAAGTGCGTTTCCCGCTTGCGCTCGCCTCCGGCGACGAGGGCGTCGTAGCGGTCCGGCACGCGCGACGGATCGGGCGCCGCGGGCGGGGTCGTGCCGGCCCGCACGTGCCCGGCGAGATCGGCTTCGGTCAGGAGCAGCTGGTCGAGCGCTGCGTCGCGCAGGGCCGCATACGCCGCAGTGGCGTTGTCCACCCATCCGTCGATGTTCTTCAGCCATTCTGCGATGTTCTTGGTGTCGGGCGGGGGCAGAGAATAGCGTCCCAGGTGCTCATCCCAGCTGGCGACGTTCAACCGCTCCGCCACACCCGAATCGAGGCGGACCACGCGGCTGCCGCCGAATGCCCCATACACTTCGCCGAGCGCCCGATGCAGCTCGCCCGCGGCCGCGATGACGCGATCCCGACCGTCCTGGCTGACTCGTCCCGTCACCGTCGCGACCCGGACGGTGTGCGCGAGCTGGCCGCGCAAGTCGTCGAGGTTCGCCTCGGTGTGGTCGGCGTAATGCAGCACGGCGAGGATGCCGCGAAGGTAGGACTCCCAGCCGTGCCCCAGCTCGGCGGCGGCGGCGAGGTGCACCGAACGGCGTGTCTGGTCTCCCGCGAGCAGGCGCTGCTCCACGTCGCGCGCCTCCTGCTTCACTCGTTCGGTCAGTCGCGGCAGGGCGCTCACGGCCACGTTGTCACCGCGGTAACGAATCACGCCCCCCGGCGGTTTGAGCGCGCCCGATTGCAGCGCCTCCAGCTGGTCCGCCTCCTGGCGCAGCGTGCGCCAGCTGGCGACGTCCGCGACCAGGTGTTCCGGGTACAGGTGATCCAACGTCGTGCGCCAGTCGTCGGGCGGCGCCGCGGTGAGCGCCGCAGCGTGCTCGGCGCCGCGGACGACGGACCGACCGAGATACACCCCGCGATAGCGTCGATCGAGAAACTCCCGCGCGAACTGGTGCTGCAACGCCGCCACCGAATCCGCCATCGGCTCAGGCTCTTTTCCTTGGGACTCGAGCAGCACCGCCGTCAGTTTCTCGCGCAGCTGCTCGGTGTGGTCGAACAGCGTCCAGGCACTGCCCGGCTCGATCGCTGCGGCGATGTAACGGCGCTTGGCGTTGGACTCGCGGTCCTGATTCGGGGGGTGCGTGACCCACATCTGGGGCGGCTGCGCCAGTGCCGTTTTGAAAACGCGATGCTCGGCAGGCCGGTCGGCCGGAATGGCGGGAACGCGGGCGAAGTCGAGGTCGTGGAGAATGTCCTCCATGCGCCGCTGCATCAGGGCATGAAGCGTGAAGACGTCGCGGACGACGTGCTTTGCGGCGAGTCGCCCGAACGCAAAGCCACGCGTGCGGCCCCAGGAATCATCCGCCGCCTGCAGTCGCAGCAGCGCGTGGATGATGGCGTCGCTGCCCGTCACCGAGACGGCCACGAGGTCGGCGTGGAATTCCATTTCGCGCGCCAGCGCGCGCTGCAGGCGCAACACCAGTCCGAACGCGGTATCGACGAGCGAGCGAATCGACCATACGATCAGGCTGAGCAGCCATCCCACCCACGCGATGCGGATGTCGAAGCGGGACAGACCGTTCAGGAAGGAGTCGAGCGCGTCGCGGCGGGCCACCAGGGAGGCGGCGACTTGTTCTGCCATGAACGCCCACTGCCCGACCACCATGGAGCGCTGCGTGACATGCCCGTACTCGTGCGCTACCACCGCGCGAAATTCGCCCAACGTCAGGACGTTCACGAGGGCGAGCCCGATCTCGATGTTCTTTTTCGATGGGATGATGAGATTGAGCGGCGACAGGTTGTAGAACACCGCCGCGTTGACGTGCGGCGACAGGAACACCTTGTGGGGCCGCGGCGCTTGCGTGCGATCGGCCAGTTCATCGAGAAAGGTGAACAGCCGGGGCTGCTCCTGGCGGGTGATCTCGACGCGCACCGCGGAGCCGCCGCGGCGGACGAAGAACACCGCCTTCACCATGAACAGGGCGAGAAACGCCGCGCACAGTCCCACCAGCAACCCGCTGAAGGCCGGCGTATCGGCGCCCAGCGTCAGCTGATAGGCCGTGACAAGGAACCAACCGGCGAGGAGAAAATAGAGGATGAGGAACAGCGACAGGCTGGCGACGGCGAGCCACACGCCGCGGCGGTAGGCCTTGGACGGCTGGGCCAGCTGCATCAGCAGGGGCGGCGGAGCGGCGTGACTGGGCTCGGCCATGCCCTCAATAAGAGACGGCGAGGTCAAGTTGGAGTCAATCGCCTGCCTCGCGAGCGTCTCCGGATCGGGCGCTGCCGACCCCTGCTGCGCATGTCCCTCGCTCCGCTCGGGAGGGCATGTACTATCCAAGGCATGCGAACCCGACCCCTCATTCTGATCTTGCTTCAAGCCCTCCCGGCGGCATTTCTGTGCGCCCAGGCTGCCCAGACACCGACCCCCTCGATCGCGGAGAAGACCGCCGGGATGCGCAAGCTCGACGGCTACTTCCCGTTGTACTGGGACGAGAAGGCCGGCCACTTGTGGATGGAGGTCGCGCGGCCGGACAGCGAGTTGCTGTGGGTGAGCGGGCTCGCGACGGGACTCGGCTCGAACGACATCGGCCTCGACCGCGGCCAGATCCAGGACGAGCGCGTCGTGCGGTTTCGCCGAGTGGGCCCGAAAGTCCTGCTCGAGCAGCCGAATTACACCTTTCGCGCGAGCAGCACGAACCCCGCCGAGGTCCGCGACGTGCGCGACGCGTTCGCGCCGTCGGTGCTGTGGGGGTTTACCGTGGGCGCCGAGTCGGGGAGTCACGTGCTCGTCAACCTCACCGATTTCCTGGTACGCGACGTGACCGGAATGGGTCAGCGGTTGAGGCCGGGGGAGTACCGCTTCGACGCGAGCCGCAGCGCCTTCAGTATCGACGAGACGCAGAACTTCCCCAAGAACACCGAGATCGAAGTCGAGCTGACGTTCGTACGTCAGAATGCGCAGGCGAACGGGACAACGGGATACTTCGAAGGGGTGGGAGATGTCGCGGCGTCCCCTGAGGCGGCGACACTGCGAGCGCATCACTCGTTCGTGCAGCTGCCGGGACCGGGATATCAGCCGCGCGCCTACGACGCGCGCTCGTCGTTCTTTCCGTTGACCTATTACGACTACACGGCGCCGCTCGCCAACCAGTCGGCGATGGTACGGCGCGTGATCACGCGCCACCGCCTGCAGAAGAAGGACCCCGGAGCCACAATCAGCGACCCCGTCACGCCGATCATCTATTATCTCGATCCCGGCACCCCGGAGCCGATGCGCTCGGCGCTGCTCGAAGGGGCGCGCTGGTGGAACCAGGCGTTCGAAGCCGCCGGTTACCGCAATGCCTTCCAGGTGCTGCTGCGGCCCGATAGTATCAACCCGCTCGACATCCGCTACAACGTGATCAACTGGGTCAACCGCTCGACCCGCGGCTGGAGCTACGGCGGCGGGGTCACCGATCCACGTAGCGGGGAGATCATCAAGGGCGTCGTGACGCTCGGCTCGCTGCGCGTGCGCCAGGATTACCTGATCGCCGAAGGGTTGCTGGCCCCATACGCCAAGGGAGACGAGAATCCGCCCGAGCTCGCGCAGTGGGCGCTCGCCCGGCTGCGGCAACTGGCCGCCCACGAGGTCGGCCACACCCTCGGTCTCGCCCACAATTACTACGACAGCCGGCTCGGCAGAATCTCGGTGATGGATTATCCGGCACCGCTCGTCACGCTGAAACCCGATGGATCGCTCGACTACTCCAAGGTCTACGACACTGGGATCGGTGCCTGGGACAAGGTCGCGATCACATGGGGATACCAGGACTTTGCGAAAGGAACGACTGAGCCGCAGGCGCTACAGAAAATCCTCGACGACGCCTGGCAGCGGGACCTGATCTTCCTCACCAACCAGGACATGGGCGCTACGCCGCAGGCCGACCAGTGGTCGAATGGAACCGATCCCGCGGCGCAGCTCAACCTCGAGATGGACGTGCGCCGCGCGGCGCT
>DATFSB010000265.1:0-4462 GCA_035262825.1 Gemmatimonadales bacterium
ATTCGATGAACCTGCGAATCAACCAGGCGCTCGAGATGCGATCGACGTGCACGCCAACTCGCGTGACCCAGGTCCGCCCACGCACCCCTCCCTCCGGGGACTCCGCAGGCTCGGTTCCTGCCTTCCTCTGTTCCAGTGCCATGATCGCTGCCTCCGCATCGGCCCGTCCCTGGGCCTCGAAGTGGTCGACGCCCGAGACGAGGGCGAGACGGCGCTTCAGCCTGTCGACGTCGCCGGACTCGCGCTGCGCCGAGGCGGCGATCTCGCCGTACTCGCGCGACCGTTCTGCCCGTTGCGCGGCGATCAGCCGTGTGGCGGTCTCCTGCTCGAGAAAGCTCCCCTCGCAGATCGTCGCCTCGCCCCCCAGTTCTGCGATCTCCCGCGCCAGCCACTCGAAATCCTCCCGCGACTGGTCGCTCGCCGGCAGGGCGTAGACGGTGCGCTTCAACGGCACGGCTCCGATGCTCTGCAGCCGCCGCCGGATCTTGACCCTGGCATAGTCGGGCTTCGGCGGAACCTGGTGGATGAGAAGCAGCCACCGCCCTGGCGACGGTGATGATTCTATTGAATCAACCATAGATTCTATTGTATAACAGACCAACCAGCTCGTCAATCGCCCACTTGACCACCGGTCGCCGTGGGGCGATTTCCCAGTGTCCCCAACGCCCGGTGCTCGGGATGGATCGACGCAGTGCTCTCGGACTGCTGGCGGCCACCGCCGCCGCGGCCTACGCTCCAGATGAGTTGTTGTCCCTCGGCCGGTCGTTTCATCAACGGATTCTCAACGGCACGCGCCGAGTGCTCGACGCGCAGCAGGACGCCACCCTCCTCGTTCTCACCGATCTCATCCTCCCCGCGACCGACACACCAGGCGCCAAAGCCGCCGGGGTCAACGCGTTCATCGACCTGCTGCTCGCGGAGTGGGTCGAACCAGAGGAAAAGGACCGATTCCTCAAGGGATTGGCGGACGTCGACACACGGGCCCGCGCCGCTTTCGGCAAGGACTTCATTCAGGGGACAGCGGAGCAGCAGACGGCGCTGCTCGTCGCCTTCGACGACGAAGCCGCCCGCTGGAAGGCGAGTCCCGACGCGACGCGCGGCCCCGAGCCTTTCTATCGCAATCTCAAATGGGTGACGCTGTTCGGTTACTTCACGTCCGAGGTGGGTGCCCTGCAGGAAGAGCATTACGCGATCATCCCCGGGCGCTACGTGCCCTGCGCCCCCGCCGACACCCTGTCACCCTCCGAGTGAGACGAACGTGAGCCCCAAGACCTACGACGCGATCGTTGTCGGCTCCGGGATGACCGGGGGCTGGGCCGCCAAGGAGCTCACCGAGGCGGGGCTCGAGACGCTGGTGCTCGAGGCCGGGCGCAACGTCACCCCCGCTGACTACGTGGAGCACGTCCCTCCCTGGCAGATGCGCTTCCGCGGCCTGGACAATCGCAAGAAGCGCATGGCCGACCAGCCGATCCAGCGCGAGTGCTACGCCTGCGACGAATGGTCGTCCAAGTTCTTCGTCAACGACCACGACAATCCCTACACCACCGAGTCCGACAAGCCGTTCCTGTTCCTGCGCGGGCGTCAGGTCGGCGGCCGCTCGATCATGTGGGGACGGCAGGTGTACCGCTGGAGCGATCTCGACTTCGAGGCGAATCTGCGCGACGGCATCGCCATCGACTGGCCGATCCGCTACGCCGACATCGCCCCCTGGTACGACCACGTGGAGCGCTTCATCGGCATCTCGGGTGAGAAGCTCGGTCTGCCCCAGCTCCCCGACGGGCAGTTCCTGAAGCCGATGGAGCTGAACTGCGGCGAGCAGGTGGTGCGCGACGCGCTGGCGAAGCACTGGCCGGGGGAGCGGGTGCTGACGATCGGCCGCTGCGCCATTCTCACCGAGGACCACAACGGCCGCGCCGCCTGCCACTACTGCGGCTACTGCGAGCGCGGCTGCGTCACGCTGTCGTACTTCAACTCGATCAACGCGACGCTGCCCGCCGCCCGGGCGACGGGCAAGCTGACGCTGCGCCCGTTGAGCGTCGCGCACAGCCTCATCTACGACAAGAAGCGCAACCGCGTAGCCGGCGTGCGGGTGATCGACGGCGACACGAAACACGCCCTCGAGTTCCGGGCGCGCGTGGTGTTCCTCTGCGCGTCGACGCTCGAGTCGGCCCGCATCCTCCTCAACTCGGCGACCCCCGACTTCCCGAACGGCCTGGCCAACTCGTCGGGCGAGCTGGGGCACAACCTGATGGACCACATCATGGGGGGCGGGGCGAACGGCAAGATCGCGGCGCCCGCCGACAAGAAGCCGGTCGGTCGCCGGCCCAACGGGATTTACGTACCGCGCTTCCGCAACCTGCAGGGCGGCCCGAAATCGACCTTCCTCCGTGGCTACGGCTACCAGGGCGGCGCGGGACGCGAGGGGTGGGGCCGCGGCTCGGACCTCCCCGGCTTCGGCGCCGACTGGAAAAAGGCGCTGCGGCAGCCGGGGGACTGGGGCTTCGGCTTCTACGGGTTCGGTGAATGCCTCCCCAACCACAACAATTACGTCGAGATCGACAAAACCAAGAACGATGCCTGGGGTATCCCCGTGCTGAAGATTCATTGCAGCTACGGGGACAACGAGTGGGCGTTGATGAAGGACGCCTCGATCGCGGCAGCGGAGATGCTGGCGGCCGCCGGGGCACGGGAGATCACCCCCTTCGTCGAGCAGAATCCACCCGGGAAAGCGATTCACGAGATGGGGACCGCACGCATGGGACGCGATCCGAAGACGTCGGTGCTGAACGCGCACAACCAGGCGCACGACATCCCCAATCTTTTCGTCACCGACGGCGCCTGCATGGTGTCTACCGCGTGCCAGAACCCGTCGATCACCTACATGGCGCTCACCGCTCGAGCGTGCGATTACGCCGTCGGGGCCATGAAACGGAGGGAGATCTAATGGAACGCCGTACGTTTATCGGCTCTCTGGCCGCGGCGACGATGTTGCCGCGCAAACTGAGCTCCTACATCCCGCTCACCAGTTCCCACGCACGCATTGCGAAGGTCGGCATTCAGCTCTACACCGTGCGCGACATGATGAAAGCCGACTTCGAAGGAACCCTCGCGAAGGTGGCCCAGACCGGCTACCGGGAGGTGGAGTTCGCGGGCTACTTCGACCACACGCCGGCACAAGTGCGCGCGGTGCTCGACAAGAACGGCCTCGCGTCCCCCTCCTGCCACGTCGGCTGGGACAATACGGCGGACGATAAGTGGGCAGCGACGCTCGACACGGTGAAGGCCGTCGGCCACCAGTACGTGGTGTGCGCGTGGATCCCCGAAGAGGCGCGCGGCAAGACCGCCGACGACTGGAAGCGGGTGGGTGATCGCTTCAACAAGGCGGGGCAGGCAGCTCAGGCGGCCGGCGTGCAGTTCGCATATCACAATCACAGCTTCGAATTCGTGCCGCTCCCTGATAAGCAGATTCCCTACGACGTGCTGCTCGCCAACAGCGATCCCAAGCTGGTGCAGCTCGAAGTTGATCTCTTCTGGATCACGTTCGCCGGAGCTGATCCGGTCGCGTACTTCATGAAGAACATGGGCCGGTTTCCGATGGTGCACGTGAAAGACATGAAGAAGAAACCAACACCCGACGCGACGCCGGAGCAGGTCATGGTGGATGTGGGCCAGGGCGCAATCGACTGGAAGGCGATCTTCGCCCACTCCGGCCACGCCGGGATTCAGCACTATTTCGTCGAGCACGACCAGCCGCCGCAGCCGCTGGCCGACATCAAGGCGAGCTTCGACTACCTGAACGGGCTCGACTTCTAGTCAGCGGCGCTGGGCCGCGCGCAGTCCCAGCACCCCGTTGATCCAGCGGACCAGCGGGAGCAGCACCGTGAAGTCCGTAACCAACAGCTCGACGAGCCGCCCGCCGACCGCCTGACTGTCCGTCAGGCGGCGGCCGGCGACGAATGACTGAAACCGCAGCCACTTCGCCGCCGGGTGCTCGGGCGCGTACCCGCGCGGCACCCGCTTCAATTGCGCCTCGTCGTCCAACCCGCCAAAGCGACGCTTCAGTTTCGGGTCCCCGGCGATCTTCTCGAACGCTTTCGGGTTCTCCGCAATCGCTTCGCGGATCTTCGCCAACGCCTCTTTCGGCGGCATCCACATCCCGCCGCCGGTGTATGACTCGCCCGGGGCGATCTGGAAGTAGAACCCGGCGCCGCCGCCCTCGGCTTCCCGCCCCACGCCGCGGCTGCCGTCGCGATGATAGAGCCAGCAGGACGCGTGCGTTTTATAGGGCGACTTGTCGGCCGAAAAGCGGATGTCCCGGTAGATGCGGAACATCGAGCGCTTCGGATCGCCCACGATCTCCGGGGCGAAGCGCGCCAGCCGCACGTCCAGCTCCTCGATCAACGCCTGCATCGGCGCCTTGACGACCGCTTCGTACTCCGCGCGGTGCGCCTCGAACCACGGC
>DATFSB010000266.1:0-6357 GCA_035262825.1 Gemmatimonadales bacterium
CCGGCGCTGCATCTTCGAGCTGGTGTACTTCTCGCGCCCCGACAGCACCATCTTCGGCCGCTCGGTGGATCGCGTGCGCCGCGCGTTGGGACACGAGCTGGCACGCGAGCATCCGGTCCCCGGCGCCGATTGCGTCTTCTCAGTCCCCGACTCGTCCAACGCCATGGCGCTCGGCTTCGCGGAAGAGACCGGCCTCAAGCTCGAATACGGGTTGATCCGCAACCACTACGTCGGCCGCACCTTCATCAATCCGACGCAGGATGGACGCACCGCCAAGGTGAAGATCAAATTCAATCCCGTGCGCGAGGTGCTGGAAGGCAAGCGGGTGGTCGTCGTGGACGATTCGCTCGTGCGGGGAACCACCAGCAAGGGCCTGGTGCAGATGATCCGCGCCGCCGGCGCACGAGAAGTGCATTTTCGCGTTGCGTCTCCGCCCATCACGGGTCCATGCTATTACGGCATCGATACGCCGACGAAGTCGGAGCTGATCGCCTCGAGCCATTCGATCGAGGAAATCCGCCGCCATCTGGGTGTCGAGACGCTGGGGTATCTGTCGCTCCAGGGTATGCTGCGCGCTGCGGGTGGCGACCCGTCGGGATTCTGCCACGCCTGCTTCTCCGGCCAGTACCCAACGCCGATTCCCGACGAGTCGGCCGCCGTGCGACACGCTGCTCCGCTGGTGCCCGTCACCGCCTGACCACCCTCACCGATCGGTCGCCATGCCTTCCGTAGAACGTTTTGTCTACTTCTTTGGGCAGGGCCGAGCCGACGGCACGGCCGCGATGCGGGACATCCTTGGCGGCAAGGGAGCGGGCCTCGCCGAGATGGCGAATCTCGGCTTGCCGGTCCCCCCCGGCTTCACCATCTCTGCCAAACTCTGTCTCCGCTACCTCGCCGACGGCTCGTTCCCCGACGAACTGCGCGAAGAAGTGGCGCGCCATCTCAAGCGACTCGAACAGGCGACGGACAAGAAGTTCGGCGACCGCACCAATCCGCTGCTCGTGTCGGTGCGCTCCGGCGCCGCGGTGTCCATGCCCGGAATGATGGAAACGATCCTCAACCTCGGGCTGAACGACGACACCGTCCAGGGTCTGATCTCCGGCTCGGAAAATCCGCGCTTCGCCTACGACTCCTACCGCCGCTTCGTGATGATGTACGGCGACGTCGTCTTCGAGCTCGGCAAGGAGCCGTTCGACGAGGTGCTGGACGAAATGAAGAAGCGCCGCAAGGTCGAGCGCGATATCGACCTGCCGGCCGAGGATCTGCAGGCGCTGGTCCGGGAGTACAAGGCGATCGTCCAATCGCGCCGCGGGGTGCCCTTCCCCGACGACCCCAAGGCGCAGCTGTGGGGTGCCATCGAAGCGGTGTTCAAGAGCTGGCGCACGCGCCGCGCGATCGACTACCGCCGTGTGCATGGCATACCCGACGAGCTCGGCACCGCGGTGAACATCGTCGCCATGGTGTATGGCAACATGGGCGAGGACTGCGGCACCGGCGTCGCGTTCACGCGCGACTGCCGCACCGGCGAGGCGGTGCTGAACGGCGACTTCCTCACCAATGCGCAGGGCGAGGACGTCGTCTCGGGCGCGCGCACGCCGCTGTCGCTGAACAAGCTCGCCAAAGGCAAGCTCTCCAAGGTGTATCGCGAGCTCGAAACGGTCGCCGAGAAACTCGAGCAGCACTTCAAGGACGTGCAGGACATCGAATTCACGTTCGAGCACGACCATCTGTACATGTTGCAGACGCGTCGCGCCCAGCGCACCGGCCTCGCCGCGGTCCGTATCGCCGTCGAGATGGTGCGCGAGGGAATGATCACGAAGGACGAGGCGGTGCAGCGCGTGCCGCCTCAGGACCTCGACCAGATCTTCCACCCGATGGTCCATCCGGCAGCCAAGGAAGCGCTGATCGCCAAGGGCCTTCCGGCCTCCCCGGGGGCCGCAATCGGTGAGGCGGTCTTCGACGCCGACGTCGCCGAGGCGATGGCCAAGAAGGGCCACAAGGTGATCCTCGTGCGCCCCGAGACGAGCCCCGAGGATTTCCACGGCATCGTCGCGGCCCAGGCCGTTCTCACGGCCCGCGGCGGCATGACGAGTCACGCGGCCATCGTCGCGCGCGGTATGGGCAAGACGTGCGTCGTCGGCGCGAAGGACATCGAGGTGGAGCCCAGCGCCGGCCGGTTCCGGGCCAACGGCCGGGTAGTAAAGCAAGGCCAGTTGTTGACGGTCGACGGCACCACCGGTCGCGTCCTACTCGGCGCGGCGAAGTTGGTCCAGCCCAAAGCGGGAGAGCACTACGACACCCTGATGTCGTGGGCCGACGAGCGACGCCGCCTCAGAGTGCGAACCAATGCCGACACGCCACAGGACGCCAAACGGGCGCGCGAGTTTGGCGCCGAAGGCATCGGGCTGTGCCGAACCGAGCACATGTTCTTCGAGGGCGACCGCATCACCGCGATGCGCGAGATGATCATCGCCCCGGACCTCGCGGGCCGGCGCCGCGCCCTTGCGAAGCTGCTGCCGATGCAACGGCATGACTTCGAGGGCATCTTCGAAGCGATGTCGGGTTACCCCGTCACGATCCGACTGCTCGATCCGCCGCTGCACGAATTCCTGCCGCACACCAAGGAAGAGCTCGCCGGACTCGCCAAGGTCATGAAGCTGCCGCTGCCCCGGCTCAAGGCGCTCGTCGCCGGGCTGACCGAAGCGAACCCGATGCTGGGGCACCGCGGCTGTCGTCTCGGGATCACCTACCCCGAGATCACCGAGATGCAGGCCCGCGCGATTTTCGAAGCGGCCGCCCGGGTCGTGGCGCGCGGCAAAAAGGTGGTCGTCGAGGTGATGATCCCGCTCGTCGCCATCGCCGAGGAGCTGCACCGCCAGGCGGCGATCGTGCGCCGTGTGGCACAGGAGGTGTTCCACGACGTCGGCCACGCCGTTCCGTATCTCGTGGGAACGATGATCGAGCTGCCGCGAGCGGCGCTCACGGCAGACGAGGTCGCCAAGGACGCGGAGTTCTTCTCCTTCGGTACCAACGATCTGACGCAGACGACCTGGGGTCTGTCGCGCGACGATGCGGGGCGGTTCCTGCCGTTTTACGTCGAGTCGGGGATCATCAAGGAGGACCCCTTCCAGGTGCTGGATCAGGACGGGGTCGGTCGGCTCATCGAAGTGGCGGTGAAGCTCGGACGCGGCACGCGCTCCGAGCTGAAGGTCGGGATCTGCGGCGAGCATGGTGGCGAGTCATCGTCCGTCAAATTCTGCCACCACGCCGGGCTCAACTACGTTTCCTGTTCACCCTTCCGGGTGCCGATCGCCCGCCTCGCCGCAGCCCAGGCAGCCCTCGAGGAGGCGGGCGTCGTCAATCGAACGAAGGCTACTGTCTAGAGCCCATACTGAAGAGCAGCAGCGGTGCTGACGTGAGCAGCAGTCCCACCAGAAACGCCAACGCCGTCACGAGGATCCCGCTCGCCCGCGACATGCCCTGGGTGATCGAGATGCCGGTGCCACACAACCACACCCCCCAGATCGAAAACGGATTGATACCGTTCAACAGCTGCCCGAGAAAAGGGCTGGCGCCGGAAGCCAGAAGATCCAGACCGAGCGGTGCACGGAGGTCCTGGAACGACCCGATAGCACCGACACCACGCACCGAGAGCACAATCATCGTCACGGCTGCGAAGATCACGTATGTCATGTTCGAGTAGCACAGCACGCTCATCACCGACTTGAAGCGGGTTTGCCCGCCGGCCAGCGTCGCGCCGAGCCACAGGAGCCCGCTCCCAGCGAGCAGGCTGATGATCGAAACGACCGGTGTACCCACAATGGTGCGCCACACGGGAGTGGAGCCTGGCGGAATGCGTGCCGCTTGTTCGGGGGTCAGCGTTGCCCGGATCGCGTCCATTGCTGCCGCTTGATACGGACGCGACAACACCGCCAACACCGTCAGAAAGACGCAGGTGACCAGCCAGGGCACGAGCACTTGTGGCTTCTCCTTCACCCGCCCAAACACCGCCGTCGGCTCGTGCAGCACGTTGAACAGATCCAGCGCTGCGCCCATCGCGCCTCCGTGAAAGGGAACGGTTCACTGACGCGGGGCCCAATATATGCAGCCTGAGCCGTCGCGCGCCGGAGCCTACGTTCCGTAACCACATGAGGTTTCGCCGCTACACTTGACCCTTCTGGCAGCGCAGGGGTAGAGTAGCGACACGCCCCACAACTGGCGGTTGCATGGTCGGCATTCTTGGTCTCGTCCTGCTCACGCAGACCCCGGTGCAGGTCGCCGCACACCCGGCAAAGCTCGGTGTGCGGGCCTGGCTCCCCGATACGCTCCTTCCGGTGGGCGCTCCGGCACGCGTCTACGTCGAGCTCGAGGACAGCGGGTACCTGGCCCTGCTGCACGTCGAGCCCTCGGGGCGTATCCGGGTACTGTACCCGGAGCATCCCAATGATCCCGCATTCGTCCCGGGCGGAGCGGCGTTCGTCGTCGGCGGCATCAGCGACAGCACCACCTTCCGCGTCGTGGCACCCGGTACCGGCGCGCTGCTGGCGGTGCGATCGTGGACGCCGCTCGACTTCGCCGGCTTGGTGGACGGCAATCGCTGGGACTACGCGCGGGCGCTGTTGCTGCAGCCGACCGCCGGGAATCCCCTGGCGGCGCTGCTCGACATCGCCGACCGGATCACGGACGGCGAAGCCTACACCTACGACCTGACGGGGTATCGCACGCCGGGCGCGCTCGCCGCGCGACGCACTACCACGGATTCGGTTTGCGGCAACTGCTTCAGCGCCCATCACCAGCACAGCGACGCCGCAGCTGCCGACGGCGACGCGGCAACCATCGCCATCGACCACAGCATGGCCGCGTCGGGCAACGGGTCGGTCGTCGACTGCTCCTACGCTACGCTGACCAGCTCATTCTGTGGTGTCGACAACAGCGTCACCACTTATCAGGAATCGACCGCCGCCGCGCCGGCGCCCGAAGCCTCCTCGACGGTCGTCTACCCGTACTATCCGCAGGGTTATTACCCGTACCTGTTCTTCCATCGTCGGCGGACCGAACCCCCTCCGCCGCTGCCGCCACCGGCTATCGCACTGAATCTGCACGCCGTACCCCGCGCCATCGTGCCACCGCCGCCCCGCCGCATTCCCCGAATCACGGTGACGCAGCCGACGGCGCCGAGTCGCCCCGTGGCTGTCTCGGCGGCTGATCCCGGTCCGGCGCCGCAGAGCGTCGCAACGGCGGCGGCTCCCCTCGGCCGGCGGTTCGCGATAGTGCGGCCGGCCGACCCCGGCACGAGGGTCACGGTTGCCGGCCCCTCAGCTTGGGCTGCTCCTGCTGCGCGGCCGACGAGGATCTCGGCTCCAGCGGCCGCCACGGCTGTCCCACGGGTGAGCGGTGCTGCGGCAGCTGCCGCGCCAGGTCGGGTAGTCGTACCGTCGCACGCCGCGGTGGAACGGGCGAGAGGGCATTAAGTGCCGTCGATCCGTGCGCTGAAGCGCCGGCTCGGCCAACTCATGCGTTCTTAAGAACGCCCGCTCTCGCCGAGCCGGGCCTTCAGGCCTCGGAAAAAGTGATTTCGGAAAGGATCACCGATCTCAGCTGGCGAGCGTCGACTGACGGTGCCGGTCTGCCCACCACGCCCAGACCGCCGTCAACATTCCGAGTGACAACGCCGTCCACCCGATCGCGGTGACGCTGGGCGGCGTCGCCGGCAGCAAACTCACCACATAGCCGAGCGTCGTGAAGGCCACGAGTCCCCACCACGCGTAGCGGCCGACGCGGTCGCGGGCGCTGGTGCAGCGTGTATAGATCCAAATGCCGGCGATGAACATGAGGCTTTCCACGAGGACCGTCGCCGGCACCGATTCCCACAACCCGAATCCCAAAAGCCTCGCGCTCCAGGGGCTGACCGGCATGTCGGGACGGTGCGTGATCACATCGAGCACCCAATGGCTCACGACGCCGATAGCGATCATCGTGGCGCCTCGCCGGTAGCGGGTCAGCCCATAGTACGCCCCGGCGAACAGCGCCGCCCAGACCATCCCCATCACCAAGCTGTGGGACCAGGGATATGACACGAAAGTGAGATTGAGAAACGGGTTGGACGAAGGCGTGACTTCGACCCGCTCGATCCCGAGCAGCAGGAAAATCGGCCACAACAGGTCGGCAAGGAGCGGCGCGCCGAGCAGTACCGCGAGCGTCGATTTCGGGGCGACGCGCTTCGACGCGAAGCCGACGGCAAAGTGCCCGATGAACATGCGAGTGGAGGCGCGGGGAATCGAACCCCGGTCCGAGCCAGGCTCCGAGACCGTTCCTACGTGCGTAGACGGGGCTTATTGGTCTCGCCACCCAGGCACC
>DATFSB010000267.1:0-15296 GCA_035262825.1 Gemmatimonadales bacterium
CACGCTGGTGGACCGCTACCAGGGCCGGCTGTTGAGTTTCGTCAATCGCACAATCGGGGACCGTGAGCGCGCCGAAGACCTCGTGCAAGAGGTGTTCATCCGCGTGTTCCGGCACCTGCATCGCTTCGACCAGACGAAGAAATTTTCGACCTGGATCTACACGATCGCCTCGAACCTGGCGAAGAACGAGCTGCGCAACCGCAGCCGCAATCCGCTGGTGTTCTTCCAGACGATCAAGCGCAACTGGGAAGCCGATCATCGCCCGTTGCAGTTTGAAGACACGACGGCGCGGCCCGACGACCTGTACCGGAAGCGCTTCCTCAAGGACGCCGTCGAGCAGTGCGTCAGCCAGCTGCCCGAGCATCACCGGGTGGTGTTCGTGCTGCGCGAGCTCGAAGGCAAGAGCTACGAAGAAATCGCCGAGATTACCGGCTGCAACCTGGGAACCGTGAAAAGCCGCTTGAATCGGGCACGGAACAGCTTCGCCCAGCTGATCGAACCGCTGGTCGAGTAACCTGGGGCGGAACCCGGTTCGAATGCCCGGGTACTGCCAGCCGTCATGATTTGTCGAGAATTCGTCGCGCGGTACAGTGAGTACCGCGACGGGTTGATCACGGCGCCAAGAGAAGCGCGACGGTTCGCGCGTCACTTGGCGTCGTGTCGTGCCTGTCAGCGGTACGACACGGCGTTGCGTCGCGGTATCGGGAGTCTCCAGACATCAGGACCGGAGCCCGATACCGCGTTTCGTTCCCGGCTCGACCGCCGGCTCGCTTCGGAACGGGCGCAAGCCGGCCGCCCATCGTTGCCGGCGCGCCCCGCCTTCGCCGCCGCTTTGCTCGTCGCGATCGCGATCGGCTTGATCGCCCGGGAAACGGCCCAGCATCGCCCCACCGTCGTCGTCGCCCCGACGCTCCCCCCGGTCCCCTTCCCGAAGCCGGTGACCCAGGCCGGGGTGCCCTTCGTCTCGTTCCAGGATCCCCGCTCGAGCGTCGTCTCCGGCAATCCCTATCCGTACGGGACCGCCTATGTCGAGCCGGCGTTCGTGGAGCCCGTCAGCGCGTCGAGCCCCAGCCGGTAAGCGTCGTCCTCACACTTTCATCCCCTCCCCACCGGCGGTAGCTTCGACGGTATGGCGGCGCTTTCCTTTGACGCGCTCCTGCGCGCGCTCAAGCACGGCGACCCCGACCCCGTCTACTACCTGCACGGCGAAGAGGACGTCCTGAAAGACGAGGCGATCCGCGCCCTCGTGGACCGCGCCGTGCCCCCCGAGGGGCGGGATTTCAATCTCGAGAGTCGCAGCGCCTCCGGGCTCGATCCCGAAGCGATGCACGCTCTGCTCAACACGCTGCCGATGCTCGCCGAGCGCCGTGCGGTGGTGCTGCGCGGGGTGGAACAGCTGCGCAAGAAATCCAAGCCGCGGGACACCCTCCTCGCTTACCTCGACCACCCCAATCCGACGACGCTGCTGGTGCTGGTGCAGACGGATGACGAGGCGCCGGAGTCCGATCTCGCCGGTCGGGCAACGTCGGTGGCCACGCAGCGTCTGCCTCCCGAACGGGCGCTGCGCTGGGTCGCCCACGCGGCGCCGTCGATCGGGGTGGCGCTCGAGCCCGCGGCCGCCGAGCTGCTCGTCGCGACGGTGGGTGCCGACTTGAGCGCGCTGCGCCAGGAGCTGACGAAGCTCGCCGCACTCGTCATGGGTCGCAGCGCCACGACGGCCGACGTCACGATGCTCGTCGGCGTGCGGCAGGGGGAGACGCTCCAGGACTTGATCGACGCCGCGCTGGAGCCCGCCGCGGCGCGCGCCGCGCGACTGGTCGAGCCTGTGTTGCAGCAATCGGGGATGACGGGCGTCCGCATGGTAGGCGCGCTCGGGACGGCCCTGGTGGGTGCGGCGCTGGCGCGCGGGGAGCTGGACCGCGGCACCCCGCGGGGGAGGCTCGCCGACGCCCTGTTCCGCCATCTCCTCGCCGCGCGGCCGTTTGGACTGCGCAGCTACAAGATCGAGGCGGCGCAGTGGGCGACCTGGGGCGAACGGTGGAGTGCCGCCGCGCTCGATCGGGCGCTGCGGCTCGCGCTCGCCGCCGATCTGGCGTTGAAGACCACGGGCGTCTCAGACGAAGCCGGCGTGCTGCGCGAGCTCGTGCTGTCGCTCGCCATTCCTGCCCGGGAGGCTGCGTGAACCATCGTTGCGCGGTCGTAGCGGCAGCGGTGGCTGTCGCCGCGGTCCAGCAGGCGGCGGCGCAGGCCCTCGACCCACGGCTGCAGGCGGCAGTGACGCTAGCGCAATCGGGGCGCACCGATTCGGCGCGCGCGGTCGTACGGCGGCTGCTGGCGTCCCTGACGCCTCAGGACACCGTCTACCCCGAGGTCCTGTACGTGCAGGGCGGCATGCTCGCCTCGGACCCGCAAGCGGCCGCGACCAGCCTGCAGCGTGTCGTCGTCGAATACGGCCGCTCATCGTGGGCCGACGATGCCCTGCTGCGGTTGTCGCAGCTGTACGAAGCGCAGAACGACCCGGCCTCGGCGATCCAGTCCGTCGAGCGGCTGCGGCGCGATTATCCTGATTCTCCGCTGCTTCCCCGCGCGGCATTCGTGGGGGCCCGATCGGCGTTCGACCTGCGCGACGAGTCCCGCGGCTGCTCGTATATCCGGGACGCCCTGGCAGGCGCGGGGGACGACATCGAGTTCAAGAACCAGGCGAACTTCTATGCGGGGCGGTGCCCGACCGCGAGCACCTCGGTCGCCGCGACGAGCACGAGCATCGACACCCAGTCGCGCCGCGCGGCCGGCCGCTTCGCCGTGCAGGTGCTCATGGGGAAGAGCGCCCCGCAAATCGACGACATGTTGAACCGTCTCAAGACGCTGGGCTATGCCGCGCACGTGGTGCGTGACTCATCCGGCTACATGAAGGTCCGCGTCGGACCGTATACGACGCGGGACGCCGCACAGCGCGCCCAGGGACAGATCAAGACCCGTTTCGGCGGCCAGCCGTTCCTGGTGGAAGAGCCGTGAGCCACGGGGACGCGGGGCCCGACCGCCCCTATCCCCCGCTCATCGCGGTCGATACACCCCTGATGCAGCAGTACCGCGAGATCAAGTCGCGGCACCCCCAGACGATCCTGTTTTTCCGGATGGGCGATTTCTACGAAATGTTCGAGGACGACGCCAAGCTCGCCGCACGCGAGCTCGGTCTGACGCTCACGTCCCGCAACAACGGCGGGGCGGCGGAAATCCCGCTCGCCGGCGTACCGGCGAAAGCGGCCACGGAATACCTGCGCCGCCTGATCGCCGCCGGGCACCGCGTGGCGATCTGCGAGCAGGTGGAAGATCCACGGCTCGCGAAGGGACTGGTGCGGCGCGAAGTGGTGGAGACGTTGTCGCCGGGCGCGATTCTCGCCGACGACTGGCTGGAGCGCAATCGCAACAACTTCCTCGTGGCGCTCGCACCCCACGCGAGCGGCATTGGCCTGGCGGCGCTCGATCTTTCGACGGGCGAGTTCGCGCTCGAAGTCGTCGTGCCGGCTGAGGTCCCCGCCGCGCTGGCGCGCTACGAGGCCCCGGAGCTCGTGCTCCCGGCGGGCATCGACGCCCACGCCCTCACCGCCCTCCCCGCCGACACCCTCGCGGCGCTGTCGGTCGCAGAGCGCGAAGCCTGGGAATTCGATCCCGAACTGGCGCGCGAGGACCTGGTGCGCAGCTTCGGACTCGCCACGCTCGACGGCCTCGGCGTGGAAGCCGGCGACGCGCCCGCCCTCGGGGCCGCCGGCGCCCTGCTGCGCTACGCGCGCGAGCTCAAACCGGGCGGCCTGCCACATCTCGGCCACCCGCGCCTGCTGCGCCGCGGCGACGTCCTGCCGCTCGACGAAATGACGCGCCGCAACCTGGAGCTGGTCGAGCCGCTACGGGCGGGAGCGTCGGGCACGACGCTGCTCGAAACCATCGACCGGACCCTGACGCCGATGGGCGCCCGGTTGTTGCGCCGCTGGCTGCTGGCGCCACTCGTCGACCCCGCCGCGATCAACGCCCGGCTCGATGCCGTGGGCGTGCTGGCGGGCGACGCACGCGGCCGCGACCGGCTGCGCGAAGCCCTGGACGGAGTGCGCGATCTCGAGCGGCTGGCCTCGCGCGCCGCGATGGGGCGAGCGACGCCGCGCGAGCTCGGTCACCTGCGCGACTCGCTGTTGAGGCTCCCCGCAGTCGGGACGGCGCTCGACGGCATCGCGGGTCGCGACCGGGCCGCGACGCTCGAAACCGCCGCGGAGGATCTCGATCCCCTCGCCGACATCGCGGCCGAGCTGTCTCGTGCCCTGGTGGACAGCCCGCCGGCGCAGGCCGCGGACGGGGACGCAATCCGGCCCGGTTACGACGCGGAGCTCGACGTCGTGCGCCAGGCGCGCGACGGGGGCAAGCAGTACATCGCCTCGCTGCAGGCCCGCGAGCGCGAGCGCACCGGCATCGGCTCCCTGAAGGTCGGGTACAACCGCGTCTTCGGATATTACATCGAGGTCACGCGCTCGAACCTGGCCCAGGTACCGGCGGACTACGAGCGCCGCCAGACGCTGACCGGGGCGGAGCGGTTCGTTACCCCGGAGCTGAAGGACTACGAATCGAAAGTGCTGAGTGCGGAAGACCGCATGGTCACGCGCGAGGCCGAACTGGTGGAGTCACTGCGGCGCCGGGTGGGGGAGGCGGTTGCGCGCGTGCAGCGCACCGCGGCCGCGCTGGCGCGGCTCGACGTCTGGGCCGGACTGGCCGACCTCGCCGAACGCGAGCGCTATTGCCGCCCCGAGGTGAGTGCGGGATTCGCCCTGGCGCTCGACGGCAGCCGGCATCCGGTAGTGGAGCGGATGATGCCGCGCGAGGCGTTCATCCCCAACGACGTGCGGCTCGACGAGGCCGGCCGCGTCATCCTGCTCACCGGACCGAACATGGCGGGCAAGTCGACGGTGCTGCGGCAAGTGGGCCTGGCGGTGATTCTGGCGCAGATCGGATCGTTCGTCCCGGCCCGCAAGGCCTCGATCGGCGTCGTCGACCGGTTGTTCACGCGCGTCGGCGCATCGGACAATCTGGTCCGCGGCCAGTCCACCTTCATGGTGGAGATGAGTGAAACGAGCGCGATCCTGCACGGCGCCACCGCGCGCAGTCTCGTGCTGCTCGACGAGATCGGGCGCGGTACCTCCACGTATGACGGCGTCGCCATCGCCTGGGCGGTGACCGAGTGCCTGCACAACCAGATCGGCTGCAAGACGATTTTCGCGACGCATTACCACGAGCTGACCCAGCTCACCGAATCGCTGGCACACGCCCGCAACTACAACGTCGCGGTGCGCGAGGCGGGAGAAGAGATCGTGTTTCTGCACCGGCTCGAACCCGGAGGGGCGGACCGTTCCTACGGCATCCACGTCGGCCAGCTCGCCGGGCTGCCGGCGCCCGTCGTGACGCGCGCGTGGCAGGTGCTGCAGCTGCTCGAGGAAGAGCACCACGTTGCCGGGCGGCCGCTGCCGCCGGTCCCTGATACATCGCAGCTCGGCCTGTTTGCCGGAGCACGCGGGGCCCATCCGCTGCTGGACGAGCTGGCGAAGATCGACGTCAACACGCTGTCGCCGCTCGAAGCGCTGTCGCGCCTGGCGGCGATGCAGCGCCGCCTCACGGAGCGTGGATGAAACGCCTGCTGCTCGGGGCGCTGCTCTCCGCCCTTGCCTGCCACTCCGATGATCCGGGCAACGCGAGTGCCGCCCCGGCCGAGGAGCCGCCGGTCGCGCTCAACGCCGAGCCGGCAGTGCAGTATCCGCCGGATCTCTACGACCGGCGCGTGGAAGGGGACGTCGTGCTGCGGCTTTATGCCGACTCGAGCGGCAAGCTCGTCGCGGAATCGACGCGGGTGGCGGAATCGAGCGGCAACGCCGCCCTCGACACCGCGGCGGTGCGCGGTGTGGTCCGGCTGCGCTACGCGCCGGCATACCGCCACGGGCTCGCGATCTCCACGGCATTCCTGCAGACCGTCGAATTCCGCCGTCCGGAGTCGGGCGTCGGTTCCGGGGCACCGGTTCCGCAGCCCACGTCCGTGACACCGCGTCCCGCGCGGAGCGACACCACGACGCGTGTGCGGCGCGACACGACCCGGGCTGTCGCCCCGCGACCGGCCGTCCTTCCGAGCCCCGACACGACGCGCGTCCGTCGCGACAGCGCCCGCGTGCGGCGCGATACGACGACCGCCCCCAAGGACAGCAGCACCGCGCCGGACAGCACCAAAGCACGTCGCGACTCCACGTGAACCCGCACTCCCGGCCGTACGACAACGTCCTCGAGACCATCGGGTGGACGCCGCTGATCCGGCTGCACCGCGTGACGCAGGGGATCCGCACGCCGCTGTACGCCAAGGCGGAGATCTTCAACCCCGGCGGCTCGGTGAAAGACCGGATCGGGGTGGCGATGATCGAGGCGGCGGAACGGGCGGGACGGCTGCGCCCCGGCGGCGTCATCGTCGAAGCCACGTCGGGAAACACCGGAATCGGGCTCGCGCTTGCGGCGGCGGTGAAAGGGTACCGCTGCATCTTCACGATGCCAGACAAGATGTCGCAGGAGAAGGCACGGCTGCTGCGCGCGCTGGGCGCCGAGGTCATCATCACTCCCACGGCCGTCGCCCCCGATCACCCCGACAACTACATCGTGAAGGGACGCGCCATCGCGGCGTCACTCGACAACGCGATCTTCGCCGATCAGCACTACAACCCCGTCAATCCCGAAGCCCATTACCGCACGACCGGTCCCGAGCTGTGGACGCAAACCGACGGCAAGATCACGCACTTCGTGTGCGCCCCCGGCACCGGCGGCACGGTGAGCGGAGCGGGCCGCTACCTGAAGGAGAAGAATCCGGCGGTGAAGGTGGTGGCGGGCGATCCCGTTGGCTCGATCTATCGCGAGTACGCCCGGACGCACGTGAAGGGGGAGGGCGCGCCGTACAAGGTCGAGGGCATCGGGGGGGACAAGATTCCCACGTCGCTGCACTTCGACATCGTCGATGAATGGATTACGGTGAGCGACGCCGAAGCGATGGCGATGACGCGGCGGCTGGCGCGGGAAGAGGCGCTGTTCTGCGGCGGCTCGACGGGCGTCAACCTCGTCGCCGCGCTCGAGGTCGCGCGGCGGCTCGACGATCCCCAGGCGTGCATCGTCGTCGTACTCGCCGATACCGGCGAGCGTTATCTGTCGAAGGTCTACAACGACGAGTGGCTGCGGGAGAATCAGCTGATCGAAGCGGAGCGGCGTACGGTGGCCGACGTGGTGTCGCACAAGGACCATGCGGCGCCGCCGCTCGCCTCGGTGGGACCGCAGGCGACGGTGCGGCAGGCCCTGAACCTGATGAGCACCTACAATGTGTCCCAGCTCCCCGTGCTCGAAGGCACCGACGGCGTCGGCTCGGTGAGCGAGCAGGCGTTGATGGCACGCGCCCTCCAGGACGCCGCGACGCTCGATCGGCCCGTGCGGGAAGTGATGGACCCTCCCTTCCCGGTGGTCGACGCCGACTGGCCGCTCGATCGCCTCAGCGCGCTGCTGTCGCGGCAGACCCCGGCCGCGCTGGTGCGGCGCGACAGCGAGCTCACCGGAATCGTCACCCGCTACGACCTGCTGCACCAGCTGGCCGGCATCCGGTAAATGCGGATTACCGTCCTGACCGGCGGCGCGACGGTCGAGCGCACAGTCGCTTTTGCCGGAGCGGCGCAGGTCGTCGCCGCGTTGCGCGGCCGGGGGCACGTCGTCGCCGTCGTCGATATCGCGACCGGGCTCCTCACCGAGGACGTTGAAAAGCGCCTGCTCCGCACGGAAGTGGGGACCGCGCTCCCGGACGTGTCACAACTCGCGGCCGGTGAGCGTCGTATGCTGTCGGGGGAGCTTGCCAGGCTCGAAGTCGTCCAGACGGCGGACGTGCTGTTTCTCGTCGTCCATGGCGGCGCGGGAGAGGGCGGACTGCTGCAGGCGGCGCTCGAGGTGATCGGCACGCCGTATACCGGCTCGGGACCGCTGGCTTCGGCGCTGGCGGTGGACAAGGATTTGTCGAAACGACTGTTTCAGGCCGCCGGAGTGCCGGTCGCGGAATGGCGCATGACCGATGGGACGGAGAATGCGGACGAGATCGAGCGCGTCATCGGCTGGCCGGCGATCGTGAAGCCGTCGAAGCAGGGGTCGACGGTCGGACTCACGCTGGTCAAGCGCAAGGCCGACCTCGCGCGCGCCATCGCCGAAGCGGCGCGCTGGGACGATGAAGTGATGATCGAGCGCTTCATAGCCGGACGGGAGCTGACGGTCGGGGTGCTCGGGACTGAAGCCTTGCCCCCGGGGGAAATCATTCCGAAACACGAGCTGTTCGACTATGAGTGCAAGTACACCCCGGGGATGTCGCAGGAGACATTTCCCGCAGATCTCGACGCCGCGCTCGCCCGCAAATTGCAGGAGCTGGCGGTGCGGGCGCACCGCGCCCTGAAATTGTCCGGGTATTCCCGCATCGACTTCCGGGTGACCGAGGGGGGGGACATCTTCTCCCTGGAAGCGAACAATTTGCCCGGGTTGACCCGGACCAGTCTGTACCCGCAGGCGGCGCGGGCGGCTGGGATCGACTATGCTGAGATGTGCGAGCAGATCTGCCGCCTGGCAAGGAACATTGGCGATGAACGGCGTGAATAACGACACCATGACTCCCGATCGCACCGACGGGGTGACACCCTGGGTGGGACGGCTGCTGGTCGCCAATCTGTTCGCCTTCTTGGTGGAGTGGACCGTCTTCCCGGCGACGTACGACGTGTTGTTTG
Source organism: Gemmatimonadales bacterium (assembly GCA_035262825.1). Lineage (GTDB taxonomy): Bacteria > Gemmatimonadota > Gemmatimonadetes > Gemmatimonadales > GWC2-71-9 > DASTHG01. The sequence goes on from DATFSB010000267.1 coordinate 8,811, forward strand.
GCTTCTCGCCGCTAAAGCCGGTCTTGTCGCATCCGTGGACACTCATCACCTACCAGTTCGTCCACGAAAACATTCTGCATCTCGCGTTCAACATGGTCGCCCTGTTCTTCTTCGGTCCACCGGTGGAAGCGCGTCTGGGCGGCCGGCGCTTCCTGGCGTTCTATCTCGTGTGCGGGCTGGGTGGCGCCGCACTCGCGGGAGGGCTGTCAGCGGTCTTCCCCTTCGGGGTGCTGATCGGAGCGTCTGGCGCGGTGATGGGGATCGCCGCCGCCTTCGCCTGGTACTGGCCCGATGCTCCTGTGATGGTGTTCCCCTTCCCCGAGCCGTTTGCGGCGAAGTGGCTGGTCACCTTCTACGTCGGGATCTCGCTCGCGCTGGTATGGCTCTCGTCGGCGATGGGGATTTCGCACCTGGCCCACCTGGGCGGCATCGGTACGGCCCTGTTGCTCCTCAAGACTTCCGACTGGCGCTCGTCGCGGCACGAGCGACAGCTGCGCAAGAGCGGCGCCCCCGACGCCGTCGTGAAGTCGGCGGCGCTGGTGGCTCGCTCAAGCGATCCGGCGCGCCGCTCCAGCCCGGCGCAGGGACGGTCTCCAGACCGCACGCAAGCGGAGGTCGACCGCGTCCTCGACAAGATCTCGGCCAGCGGCATCAACAGCCTGACGCCGGCGGAACGAAAGTTCCTCGCTGAGATGAGCCGGAGGATGCGAGACCGCCACTAGGCCATGCTGCCGCTGCTGTTGTTGCTGCTGCCGCAAGACTCCCTCGCCGCACGGGCCGAATCGCTGCTCGCCGCGCACAATCTTCCAGCGGCCCGACGCATCGCAGAACGCCTCGTCGCCACGCATCCCGCGGACGCCGCCGCCCACCTGCTGCTGGGACGGATCCTCTACGCCTGGCCGGTGGTGGGACGATACCCGGCGCTCGCGGAATTCAAGGAAGCGGCGCGGCTCGCCCCGCGGGATCCCGAGCCGTTGTACTGGCAGATTCGCGTCGGCCAATACCTCGGCAGCGATGAGGGCGAAGGGGTCATCCGCGAGGCGATCCTCAGGATCTTCGTTCTCGACCCCGACTACGGAGACTGCTGGTCGTTGTTCGAGCAACTGTATCACAACGCCGACATCTGGCGCCGGGCGGATTCCGCCCTCGCCCGCCATCCCGACGACCTCCTGGCGCTGGAGCGGCGTGCCGGCATCGCCCTTGCCCTGGAAGAATCCGGCCGCGCGGATTCACTGGCAGCCGAGGTGCTGGCCCACCGCGGCCGGTACGTCCCGGGCTACCTGCTGCGTGCGGAGGCCGCCTTCGACGAAAACAGGGACGCACGGGGGTACGCCTGGTACGATTCCGCCCTGTCCGCGGCCGCTCTCGATTCGACCGATGCGTTGTGGCGGCAGGCGCGCGCCATCGCGTCCCCCGCAGAAGTCGCGCGCGCCGAGTCGCTGCTGCCGGAGAACCGACAACAGTTCTTTGTGAGTTTCTGGAGCCGGCGCGATCCCGATCTCGTGACGCCGCAGAACGAGCGCATCGCCGAGCATTTCCGCCGCCTCGCGGAAGTGCGCCGCATGTTTCATCTGCTGCACCCCTACAGTACCTACCACTATTCCCGGGTCGCTCGTGCGCTGGCGGCGACCTACCGCACCGATACCGTCGTGACCCTGCTGCACGCAGGCATCGAGCCGCTCGACAGTCTCTCCGCCGCGAGCGTGCTGCTGCCGGACCCCTGGACTCCATACGACAGCGGACCACATCCGACGGTGTACGCCCGCGAACAGCTCAGCGGCCCCGGCCTCGTGTGGCTGCGCCACGGGCGTCCCGACGTGTGGGAACGGGACGTCGTGCCGGGGCGGCTGTTCACGGCGCTGCAGTGGACCTACGACACGCAGCATGGGCCGATCACGGTTTTCTTCGATGGCATCCCGGGTCCCTACGGCCCCCACGGCGACTTCCTCGTCGCTCCACCCCGCAGTGCGCGCGCGGCACGCCAGCTTCTGGCGCTTCTGACAACGGACGGGACGTCGTTGCCGGCGACTCTCAAGGCACATGGCTGGAGCGCGTTCTTCAAGAGCGCTGTCGCCGGCTCGACAGACTTGTATGTGCGCACCCTGCCCGAGTCAGCGGCGGTGGTCTTGTGGGACACGACAGGGGCGGAAGTCGTCCGGGCTCGAGGCACAGGCGTTCTGGCCGTCACGGCAGCTCCCGGTCCGTACGATTTTGGTCTCGACGTCGACTCCGGCGGACAGACGGGGCGCGAGCGGACGCGGCTCGTGCTGCCGCGCTTCCCGCCGACCCTGCTCTCCCTGTCGAGTCTCGCCCTCGCTGCGAGTGATCGTCTGGACGACCGGCCCCGGACATTGTCCGCGATGCCGGCCGATCTCGTGTTTGCCTCGGGTCGGCCGCTCGCGGCCTACACCGAGGTGTACGGTCTGGTGCGCGGCACGGACGATCGCGCGCGCTATCGCGCGCGCTACACCTTCACGCCCATCGCCGGGGTGGTGCGGCGGCTGGTCGGCGGCGCGGCGCCGGTCGTGTTCGAATTCGATCGCGACGTCGAGTGGAGTGGTGCGGCGCCGGAGCGCCTGGTCATCGAGCCCGGGCGGCTGCCGCCGGGGCGCTATCGCGTGACACTCTCCGTGACTGATGTTGCGACGAATGTCAAGTCGGAGACCGTCGCGCTGGAGATTGCGGTGCGCTGACCGAGACTTGTCGCACCGGGTCGGCAGTCTATAATTGGGGCCGACCCGGTCCATGCTCGTCAATCTCGTTCCGGAGTTCCTCGCCTGCATCGCCGCGCCAGACCCCGTCGCGGCGTACCATGCCTATCTCGAGCGGCACGCGCCGGTGCTCGGTAGCTACTGGCACAACTACGTGATCGATCTGGAGTCCCCGCACGCCGAGCGCGTCATCGCGGGAGCGGTGCAGGCCGACCGTGCCGATCTGATGCGTTTGCTGGAAGACGTCGACGTCGCCCGCATCGCCGAAGACGCCCTGAGCCGCTCGCGCGACCAGCTGGAAGCCGACTGCCCGATCGACCTGTATCTGATGGTCGGTGTCGGGGCAGCGAACGCCGGCGAGCTCGTCGTGGACGGGAAGGGCGTCGCGTTCGTCTGCCTCGAGCACTTTACCGGCCGCGCCAACCCGCAGACCAGCGGCCTGGGGCTGGCCCCGCACCTGCTCTCCCTGTGGATCGCCCACGAGGTCGCGCACGCCGTGCGCTACACCTCTCCCACCAGCCAGGCGGAGATGAAGCGTCTGGTGGAGGAGGGTGAGGGGACGTACGACTACTGGACCACCGGCAGCCGCGCCACGCTGCGCGAGCTCCTGATGAACGAGGGGATCGCCATCGCCACGTCACAGGCGACGGCGCCGGGCTTCGAGCCGTGGGAGTATTTCGGCTACACGCGGCGGCAGTACCGCCGCATCCGCGAGCTGGACGCGTTCCTGCGGCGCTCGGCAGTGGCGGAGTTGTCGCGCCGCGGGCTGGGCCTGCGGCTGCGCTTCCTGTCGGGAGGGATGAGCCCCGCCTCGCGCCTGGTTCAAGGACGCGTGCTGCCGGAGCGCTCCGGCTACTACCTCGGCCTGCGGCTGATCGAGAGCTACCTCGCCGAGCACGGGTTGCCGCGGACGGTTCGCGCAGCGGCGGAGGTGATGCAGCAGGCCGATGACGCGGCGTCGGGGATCCAGACGGCATGACCCCCAAGGGTCCCCCCGCGAATACACCGGAACGCCGGCACAACTACACCCTGCGCGAGATGTTGGAGGAGTTCGTCACCCACGCACGGGACATCACCGCCCGCGCCGCGACGATGACTCCCGAGGAGCGGGATCGAGCCGTGGAGCGGCTGGAATGGCTGGCGGACGAGGTGTGGCGCATCGCCTCGGGCGGAGAGACACCACCCGAGTAAGCCGGTTCCCGAGTTACTTCCCCACGCAGAAGCTTCCGAACACCCGGTCCAGCACGTCGTCCGGGGTCACGACGCCGATGAGGTCGTCGAGCGCGCCCACCGCGGCAACGAGGTGCGTCGCCGTCGCGGCGGCATCCACCCCCCGAGCCCGGGCCGCCTGAAACTCTTCCAGCTCGCGCAGCGCCTCCGCCAGCGCCGCGCGATGGCGCTCTCGCGTCACGATCGGCTCCACATCACCCAGCCGCACCAGGCTGCCGAACGCCGCCTCGGCGAGCTTGTGCTTGACGGTGTCGAGGCCGGCGCCGCTGACGGTGGAGACGCGGATGGGCGGATTAGCGGATGGGCGGATGGTCTGTGGACCGGGATGATCCAGATCCGCTTTCGTGGCGACGAATAGGACCGGCGTTTGGATTTCAGACAGAAATGACGTGGCCGCGGTGGACGCCGTTCCAGCCTCTGCACAGAACAGCACCAGATCGGCGCCGGCGAGATAACGGCGGCTCACTTCGATACCCAGCTGCTCCACCCGGTCGGCGCTGGCGCGCAACCCCGCCGTATCGACGAGCCGGAAGGGGAACCCCTCGAACACCGCGGGTGCCTCGATCGCGTCGCGCGTGGTGCCGGGGATCTCGGTGACGATGGCGCGCTCGTGGCCCAGCAGCGCGTTGAACAACGACGACTTGCCGGCATTGGGGGGGCCCGCGATCACGACGAGCGCCCCGGCGTGGAGCCGTTCCCCTTCGGGCGCGGTGGCGAGCAGTCGCGCCAGCCGGTCGTGAACGACGTGCCAGGCCCGCTCCACCTGCTCGGGGGGGACGGGGCCTTCGTCTTCTTCCGGGAAATCGATGTCGTACGCGATCAGCGCTTCGAGCTGCAGGATCTCCTCGCGCAGCGTTTCGAGCCGGCGCGACAGGCCGCGCTCGAGCTGCTGCAGGGCGCGGCGCCGTTGCGCCGGCGCGCCGGCGTCGATCAGGTCCGCGGTCGCCTCGGCCTGCACCAGGTCGAGCTTCCCGTTTTGCAGGGCGCGGCGCGTGAATTCCCCGGGCTCGGCGGGCCGCGCGCCGGCGACAACACAGGCCGCGACGACCTCTCCGGGGACGAGCAGGCCGCCGTGGGTCGCGATTTCGATCTGGTCCTCGCCGGTGTAGCTCGCCGGTGCGGGATAGCAGATCGCGATCCCGAGATCCAGGTCCTCGCCGGTGGTGGGGTGTCGCACCGCCACGCGCACGGCGGCGCGCGGCCGGTCGGGGTGGAACGGCCGCAGCACCTTGGCGCCGATATCGAAGGCGCCGCGGCCGGATAGGCGGATCAGCGCGAGGGCGCTGCGGCCGGGTGGCGTCGCGAGCGCGACGATCGCATCGGACAGCACCCGGGCCCGGCTCCGTTAGGCGCCGCCCGAAGGACGGTTCTGGGTCGCGAGCCGGCGCTGGGAGATCTGCCACTGCTGCGGCAGCGAAATCAGGTTCTGCACCGCGTAGTACAGATTCAGCCCCGAGGCGAGCCGCAGGAAGATGAACGTCATCATCGCCGGCATCACGTAGAGGAATGTCTTGGTCTGCGGATTCGGCGGCAGCCCCCGCTGCCCGATCTTCGAGACCGCGAACATCGACACGCCCATGATCACGGGAATGATGTAGAGCGGGTCGGCGCGCGACAGGTCGGGGAGCCAGAGGAACGGCACCCCACGGAATTCGATCGTGTTGCTGAACACGAAGAACAGGGCCAGCAGCACGGGCAACGGCAGCAGCATCGGAAGGCAGCCGCCGAACGGATTGACCTTGTGCTCCTTGTACAGCCGCATCATTTCCTTTTGCAGTCGCTCCGGGTCGTTCTTGTAGCGCGTCTGGATGTCCTGCATCAACGGCTGCACCGCCTGCATCCGCATCTGGGATTCCATGGCCTTGCGCTGCAACGGCCATAGCAGCAAGCGCACCAGCACCCCAAAGGCGATCAGCACCCATCCGTACGCCAGATGCAGCACCTCGTGCATCCAGAAGAGAATGCGGACGACGAGAATCGACACCGGGTGAATGATCGGCCGAAAGATCGACCAGCCGTACGGATTGGCGTCGTCCAGCCCGTGACCCAGCCGATCGAGCCGGCGGTGCTCGAACGGGCCGAGATAAACGTCGTAGCGGAATGTCCCGCTCGGAGGGAGGGCCAGCGTGGTGACGACCGACGCCCGTGTTGCGAGCAGCGTCGTGCGGCTGCCGAACAGCGACCCCGCCGTCACCTGTTCGCGCGGCTCTCCTATCGCGACGGCACCAGCGAACGGCCGGGCGTTCTGGTCCGGAGCGAGAATCGCGGCGAAGAAGTATTTCGACTTCACGCCGACCCATTCGAACGGCCCGTCCATGACCACGCGCTTTCCCGGGTCGATCGACGCGAAGGCTTGCTTCTGCGTCTTGTCGGCCTTCGTTACGACCGCAAACTCCCGGTAATCGGAGAGCGGCTCCGCTTCCACGGAGCGCAGTCCCTGCCCGAGGTCGACGATCAGCACGCCGCCCGAGCCGCCGAGGCCTTCGACGTGCCCGCTCACCGAAAAGTGGTAATCGGCGGGGACGAACTGGTAGGCGACCGTCAC
>DATFSB010000268.1:0-4129 GCA_035262825.1 Gemmatimonadales bacterium
AGCGCGTGTTGACGGGCTCGCCGCGCGGGCCGACGAACGGCGGCAGCGCGCAGGTGAGGACGATCGGCTGCAGCGCGTTGCCGTCAGCGACGATCCGGCCGTCGCGCTGGATGATCAACGTGCCCTGCCCCTGGCCCACGCCGCCGGAGCCGAACACCCCGGTCCCGTACCAGCCTTCGATCCGGGTCCCCGGCTCGATCGTCAGCGTCGCACCGTTGTTGACATAGATGTTCGCGATCGTCGCGTCGCCGATCTGGTAGACCGTATCCTTGTGGAACGTGCGATTGGCGCTGATGGCCGCGGTGATGACGACGCGGTCGGGCGGGATCGGGACCGGGCCGCGACCGGGGATGACGTCCCCGACCACCGCGACAGTCGTTCCCACGCTCTTGTTGGCGATTGCCACCACGTCGAGCACGTTGATGATGCCGTCCGGATTGCCGGTCCCCGGCTCGACCCCAGGCCGCGGCGAGCCGCCGGTGCCGCCGTTGACCGGGCGGACGTTGCCGGCGATGACCGCGTCGCGGTTGGTGGCATCGATCAGCGCCGTCACGCCGACCGACACGTTCGCGATGTACACGACGTCGAGCACGTTGATGTTGCCGTCCAGCGTCGCGTCGCCGTACTTGAGGTTGGGCGCGTACTGGCCCGGCGACATCGCGACCTGGCTCTTCCAGGCGGAGTAGAGCTGGGGAGCGAGACGCGCCATCCAGTCGGCGGCCGTGAGACGCGCCGCGGGCAGGACGGCGAGATCCGGCGTGAACGCCAGGGGCCGTTGCCGGGCCGACGCGAGGTCGCCATGCAGCGACGCCGCGCCCTCGAACTGCAGCCGCAGACCGGTGGTGTAGGCGTCGCTCTTGACCTGGAAGATCAGCGTCGCGACGCGTGCCGGGAGACCGCCGGCATCGATCGAGATGAAACGCAATTCTCCACGGTCGGCTGCCGCATCGTTGACCAGGACCAAACCGGTCCCCTGAGTGGGCTGGCCGACGTAGGTCAGCCGGGACGGATCGAACCGCAGATACGCCTGCAGACCCTGTAACGGCTCCGAGAGGCTGCCGTCCGTCCGCACCGCCACGGCGATACGGGACCCGGTCGGGGCAGTTCGGGCCGAAACGTCGAGGCCGACGGTCAGCGCCCCGATCGGGTTCACAGCCAGCGGCTCGCGTTCGTCCTGGCACCCGACGGCCAGCGCAAGCCCGAGGGCCAGGGCACACGTCGCGAGACGCGGCCGGTTCATGCTGAGGGACTTCATGAGAACAACCTCCTACCGAAGGGGTTGCCCGGAGGGGGCGAGCCGGCGCGGATGGCCGCCGGCCGCCACCCCGGGTCAGTCATCACGGAAGCGACAGCGTGCCCTCGTTCTTCTGCGTCTTCGGAATGAGGTTGTCCCCGTTGAAGCTGGAGATCACCTCGAGCGACGTCGACGTCGTCACGGAAGCCGGCGACCCGGTGAGCACGTTGAACGTGCACACCGCGACGACCTGCGACGTCGTGGAGCCGGCGCCCGTCTTGAAGTTCAACAGGCTGATCGACCCGGCGGTGGCCCCGTTCGCCGTGATGTTGGTGAACGACGAGCCGGTGCCGTTGGCGCAGCTCGCGAAGCCGAGCCGCGTGGGACTGTACGACAGCGTCGCCTGGAACGTGTTGAAGTCGTCGGGCGAGCCGCCGTTGACCGCTGGATCGTTGAGCGTGCTGGGATCGAAGCTCAGCGTCAGCGTGACCTGGCCGCCGGTGGGGGTGCCCCACAGCGCCGTGTACTGGTAGAACGCCGGCGGAGCCTGGCAGTCGATCGTGAAGTTCACGGTCGCCGTGCCGCCGAGCACCAACCCCGAGTAGCTGCCCGGTGCCGTGGTGCAGCCCGCAGGGAGGTTCGACACCGCCACCGCACCCGAGCCCGCTCCGGCGCCCGAGCCGATCTGCACGCCGCTGATGGAGTAGCTGAGGGAGCCACCGAGCGTCGTATTGGACGGCGAGGTCCCGGAAGCAGCCGGCGTCGCGGTGATGATGGTGCCGGAGAGCGACGGTGAGGCCGGTCCGGTGCGCGTGATCGTTCCCGACACGGTGCCGCTGGGCACCGGGCAGGTCACGCTGAAGTTGACCGTCGAGGTGGCACTGGCATTCACGGTGGTGCTCTGCGGGCCGGGATCGGTGCATCCCCCCGGCAGGCCGCTCAGCGTCACCGTCTTCGGGCCGGTGGTCACGTTGGCGATCGAGTACGCGCCGGTCCCACTCGCCGTGGTGCCGGTAAACCCACCGGTGTTGACGGTGACAAGGACGCCGCTCAACGCGCCGAGCTGCGGTGAGGTCACCGCGCCGGCGACGGTGCCGGTGGGCGCCGGGCCGGAGTTATGGAGGTCGGCGGCCACGATGATCTTGGCCGAAAAATTCGAAACCGTCGGATCGATGTCGAAACCGACGGTTCGAGAGAGCGTTGTGGCGCCGGAGGCGATCGGCGCGGCGAATGCTTCGTAGCGGTAGCAGTCGTTCGAGCCTGCCGGGCAGCCGGTATCGTTGAAGAAGTTGAACGGAGCGCCGCTGCCGGCGGAGCCGTCGCCGTCCCAGTCGGTGCTGGGGGCGACCTGACCGGTGTTGGGCAGCTCGACGATCACCGAGTCGCCGCTGCCGCCGACCGACACGCCACCGCTCGTCACCGTCACGTGCGTGGCGAAGGGGAACATCAGCACGCCGCTCACTCCGGGCGGCGGAGCCGGGAACGTCGGCGTCCGCAGCTCGACGTTCGACAGGATGTTGGTGATGCTGAGATCGAAGCGCACCCGTACCTTGCCCGGCGTGAACTGCCCCACCGTCGACGCGGTGAAGTTCGACGCCGTCAGCGTGATCGCGTCACCGGCGATCAACGAGTAGTCCGGTCCGACTATGCTGGCCCGAATGCTGGGATTCGGCGAAACGACCCCCTGCGGCGACTCGATCTTGATCGCGCCGTTGCGGCTGTTCACATAGAAAACGAAGGAGGCTTTGGTGAGCTGTGGGTTATCGGGCGGGGGCGGCGGCAGAATCGGTCCTGATGCATTGCGATACTCGGCGCACGCCATAACGCTCAGCATGGCGAGCGCGGCCAGCACCCGGGCGCCGGTTCGTCCGGAAGTTCGGGCACGCTGCATACGACCTCCAAGGAGTGAAAGAAGCGGTCGAGGAGCGAATAAAAGTTCCGTCCGACGTGTGATCGCAGCAGCGGTTCCCCGGTACCGATCTCACGTCGCGCGGGTGTGCGAGATCACCATTTTTGATTTCCAGACGGATCGGCTGGCGCAGCGTGACTGTGACTCGAAAGTGACAATCGGGAGAGCGGGAGGCGGGCTTACGGGACCTGCAGTGTGCCCTCGGCGACCGCGGTGTACGAACCGTAGCTGAACGACCCCGTCGCAGTAGTGCCGAGCAGGGTCCCCAGCGCGGACGCGGTCGTCGTCGATCGACCGTGGGCGCCGATCACCTTGAACTGAATTCGCGCGATGGTGATGAGACCGGTGGAGCTGGCCGCGGACTGCACGCCGCTGAAGATCAGCTTCCCTTTCGTCAACGCATCCGTGGGATTGACCGACCCCGCGCCGCCGGTGCCGAAATTGAAGCTGAAGTAGCGCAACACGGTGGGATCCCACTTCAGGGAATCCACCTGCCAGGACTGCAGCGCTTCCGCAACAGGTGTCTGCGGAATGTCCGTCGATAGATCGAGCGTGATGGTGAGCGACACCAGGCTGTCCGCCCCGATGGAGCCGAAGTCGTTGCGCCAGGTGAACGGCTGCCCGCTGCCCGGCGCGATCGTGGCGCTCGTGCTCGCGCTCCCGGTGGCGCCCTGATTGTCCGTCACCGTGAGGCTTACGGTGTAGGTCCCGGAGGCCGCATAGGTGTGCGAGGGCGTCACACCGCTACCGCTCGCCCCGTCTCCGAACGTCCATGCGTAGCTCGCGATGCTGCCGTCGGGGTCAAGGGAACCAGCCGCGCTGAACGCCACGGCGCTCCCGGCGGCCCCGTTGTAGGGCCCATTCACGACAGCCTGGGGCGGCTGATTGCTCCCACCGGTGCCCACGGACGCCGTGGTCTGGGCGCTTCCCGTGATGCCGCCGTTGTCAGTGACCGTCAGTGCGACCGTGTAGGAGCCGCTGCTGGC
>DATFSB010000269.1:0-2077 GCA_035262825.1 Gemmatimonadales bacterium
ACGAGCGGCGTTGCCGTCGCTGCCACGGCGGCCTGCAATATCCGATGCAATGGTGTCCCTGGTGCAGCAAGGTGCAGTGGTGGAAGTACGAGCGGTTCCAGAACCACTGCCCGCACTGCGACCGCGGGGTCGACGACTGGATGGACACCTGTCCCTGGTGCGGCGAGGACGCCACCGGCCGCGACCTGATCGAGCGAGCGCTGCGCCGCGTACGGCGCCTCCTCATCGTGTCACGCATCAAGGACTGGGACTACCGTGTGCTGCTGCGGCCCGGCGTCTCCGGCGTATCGCCCTATGGGCCCAAGGTGATCGAGATCGATCGCCGCTACGTCACCAGCAAGCGGCGCCGCGACGAAATCTCCTGGAATACCCTCACCGGCCTGATCCTCCACGAGCTGGGCCACTCGTTCCTGTATCACAACTGGTCGTGGACGCGGACGGGCCGCTTCCGCCGCGCCTTCGGGGAAGTGCGGCGGGCGTACCGCGTGGCCGACGAGCACTGGGTCGACTTCGAGCGCCGTCGCGTCGCGACGACGCTGGTGGACTACGTCAGCCGCTATGCCGGCACCCATCCCCAGGAGGATTTCGCCGAGACGTTCCGCTTCTACGTCGCCCGGCGTGGGCGGCTGCGCGAGCTGTTCGGCGAATTCGGCCGCAAGCGCAAGGGCGTGGTGGTGTTCGAGAAGTTTCTGGTGCTGCACGACTACGTGCGGAGTCTGCGCGGATGGCGGTGAGGCGAGGAGGTTGAGGGAATTTTGGAGGATGGTGGAAGATGGTGGAGGTTGCAGCGCTGTATCCTCCACCAACCTCCACCATCATTCACAACCTCCACAACCTTCTGTTTTCTAGAAGATCGTGAAGTTCAATCCCGCACCGATCTGAAAACTCGTGCTCGAATGGCCGAGCACGCGACCCTCGATGAACGGATGCGCCGGACCGCGGCGCGACTCGAGACCGAACAACAGATCCCAGCCGGTATTATGGTCGGACGCCCCGCTCAGCGAGGCATTCTGGTAGTTCAAGCCGCCGCCGAGATAGAAGTCCGAGCCGTACCCCGTCGGCACACGGAATTTCAGGTCACCGCTGAAGCCGACGCGCGACCCCGTGTCGACGAAGTAGTAGTCAAACGAAGGATAAAACTCGACGTCGCCGCTGAGCGGCAGCAGCATCTGCGCACCGATCAGCGCCCGGTCCATGTCGAAGTTGTAGCCGAAGTGCGGACCGATATGCGCCCGCTGCGCGTGCGCCGGGACGCTGAAGCACACGAGCAGGAGGGCAGCCGCAAAGAGCGTGTGTCGCAGGCTCTTCATGATTCCTCCTTTGTTGAATCAGGGTGCCCTCTCGCACCCACCCCGATGACACCAGTCCGGCAGCCGGGGTTCCATCGCTCGCGTTCCCCCGTGCTCGACGTGTGTCGCAGATCACACGTACCTTCTCGTATTCCCAACGTGGAGGTTCCATGCAGCGATGTGCGTTTGTGCTGTCCGTTCTGGTCATCACCGCTGCCGGGGTCGCCGCCGCACAGCGCCAACCCACGCAGCACGTCGCCGTTGCGGTGATTGCGCCGCGCCCCGAGGACGTGGCGACGATCGACGGCATGCTGCGCGCGTTCTACGACGTGATCTCGGGTCCCGCCGGGCAACCGCGGCAGTGGGCGCGCGACCGCACGCTCTACATCCCCGATGTCCACTTCGTGTCACTGTCGACGGACAGCGCGGGACGCGTGCGGGCCGACGTCGTGACCCACCAGATGTTCGTCGACCGCTCCGATGCCGCCCTCGTGCGCCGCGGCTTCTTCGAGACCGAGATCCACCGCACCACCGCGCGCTTCGGCAACGTCGTGCACGTGTTCAGCACCTACGAGATGCGCGAGCGGGCCGACGGACCGGTGTTCGGCCGCGGCATCAACAGCATCGAGCTGTTCTGGGACGGGACCCGGTGGTGGATCGCCGCGGCGCAATGGGACGATGAGCGCGCCGACAATCCGATTCCGAAGGAGTACCTGCCGTAATCCCGCTCGCCGATCGGCGCCGCTACTACCGGGCGGCGCTGCGGTTTTCACGGCTGGCGCGGCGCG
>DATFSB010000270.1:0-7946 GCA_035262825.1 Gemmatimonadales bacterium
GGGCCCGAGAGTGCCAAATTGCACGCGGCCGCCGCGGCCGACATCGTGCGGCGCGAGCCGGCGCTGGTCGGTGCGGTGGGAGAGTTCGCGGCGTCGTTCGCGCCTTACCGCGGCCGGCTGGGCGACCGGCTGCTCGTCGCCGCCGACGCCGCCGAGCTGGGTCCGCGACTCAAGGCCGCCCTCGCAGGGAACGAGGTTCTCCTGTTGAAGGCCTCACGCGGCGTCGCACTGGAGCAGCTGCTGCGCCATCTCAGCTAAGGGAGACCCCAGGGGCCCGTGCTCTATCACCTGTTGGCGCCGCTCGCCAAGAGTCACATCCTCTTCAATCTCTTCAACTACATCACCTTCCGGACCGCCGGAGCGACGGTGACGGCCCTGGTGATGGCGTTCGTGATCGGTCCGTGGATCATCCGCCGGCTGCGCCAGGGCGGTGTGGGGCAGGTGATCCGCGCCGAGGGTCCGTCGACGCACCAGGAGAAGCGCGGCACGCCGACGATGGGAGGCCTCATCATCATCCTGGCCACCGTCGTCCCGACGCTGCTGTGGGCGCGGCTCGACACGCGCTACACGCTCGTCGCCGTCGTGGCGACGCTGTGGATGGGGGCGATCGGATTTGTCGACGACTACCTGAAGATCGTGCGCGGAAAATCGCAGGGACTCGTCGCCCGCTGGAAGCTCGTGGGCCAGATCTCGTTCGGGCTGGCGCTCGGGGTGTTTCTCGTGCGCTGGCCGTTCGTGCCCAGCATGGCGACGGAGACGCAGATCCCGGTGTTCAAGTACATCTTTCTCACGCTGCCGTGGTGGTTGTACATCGCGTTCACGACGTTCGTGGTGACGGCGAGCTCCAACGCCGTCAACCTGACCGACGGATTGGACGGTCTCGCGACCGGCTTGACGGCGATTGTCGCCGGGACGTTCGTCGTGTTCGCATATCTGTTCGGCCGTTTCGACACGTCGCGCTATCTCGGCGTGATGCACCTGGCCGGCGCAGGTGAGCTGGCGATCTTCTGCGGCGCGCTGATGGGTGCGGCCGTCGGATTTCTCTGGTTCAACGCCTATCCCGCCGGGGTGTTCATGGGAGACACGGGCGCCCTGGCGATCGGCGGGGCGCTCGGCGCCGTGGCGATCATGCTGAAGGCGGAGTTCCTGCTGTTGATCGCCGGCGGGGTGTTCGTGGCGGAGACGATCTCCGTCATCCTCCAGGTGAACGTCTATCGCTGGCAGAAGCGGATGCGCGGCAAGCAGTACGCGGACAGCCATCGCGTGTTTCGCATGGCGCCGTTGCACCATCACTTCGAGAAGCTGGGGTGGTCGGAGCCGCAGGTAGTGATGCGGTTCTACATCCTCGGCTTCCTCTGCGCCATGCTGGCGCTCGCGACGCTGAAGGTCCGGTGACGCTTCCCGACGGCTGGCGCGACGGCACGGTGGCGGTCGTGGGACTGGGGAAGAGCGGGGTCGCCGCGACACGGTTGCTCGCCCGCGAGGGCGCCCGCGTGTATGCCAGCGACGCCGCGACGTCGCCGCCGGGGAGCGCCGCGGTGGAGCTGCTGCGCGCCCTCCCGGGCGTGGAGGTCGAGCTGGGACGCCACGACCTCGCGAAGATCCGCGCCGCGAAGGGCGTCGTCGTGTCGCCCGGCGTGCCGCCCGACGCCGCGCCCTTGTCCGTGGCGCGCTCGAGCGGCGTCCCCGTGCTCTCGGAGCTCGATCTCGGGTGGCGGGCCCTTCCCGGGATGCGCTGCATCGCGGTCACCGGGACGAACGGCAAAACGACGACGACGGCGCTCGTGTCGCAGCTGCTGCGCACGGCGGGGCTGGACGCCCTCGCCGCCGGCAATATCGGCTTGCCGCTCGCCGACGTCGCGCTGGCCGAGATGCGGCCGCAGTGGCTGGCGGTCGAAGTGTCGTCGTTCCAGCTGCACGACAGCCCCGATTTCGCGCCGGAGATCGGCGTGCTCACGAACCTCGCCCCCGACCACCTCGACCGCTACTCCGACGTCGCCGCGTACTACGCCGACAAGCGCCTGATGTATCGCAACGCCACCGACGACAACGTCTGGGTGGTGAACGGCGACGATGCGGCATCCCTGGACCTGGTGCGCGGGATCCGCGGCCGTCACGTCCGCTTCTCGGTCGCCGGGCCCGCCGATGCGTGGTACGACGGACGCGCACGCTCGTTGATGCTCGGAGGCAGCGCGCTGTTGCCGCGCGATGCGCTCGCCCTCCTGGGGCTGCACAACGTCGCCAACGCCCTCGCCGCCGCCCTCGCGGTGCACGAGGCGGGAATCGCGCCGGGAGCGATCGCCGAAGGACTGCGCTCCTTCCGGGCGCTGCATCACCGCCTCGAGACGGTGGCGGAAGCGGGTGGGGTGCGCTGGATCAACGATTCCAAGGCGACCAACGTCTCCTCGACCGCGGTGGCGATCGAAGCGATGGACCGGCCGTTCGTGCTGCTCCTCGGGGGGCGGCACAAAGGAGAGCCGTACACGCGGCTCGGTCCGCTGCTTCAGGCGCAGTGCCGGCTGGTGATCGCGTACGGGGAGGCGGGTCCGCGGATCGAAGCCGATCTCGAGGGCGTCGTGCCGCTCGAGCGCGGCGGGGATTTCGCCGACGTGATGCGGCGCGCTCGGGCTGCGGCGCGGCCGGGATACGCCGTCCTGCTGTCTCCCGCCTGCTCGAGCTACGACATGTTCAAGAACTACGAGGAGCGCGGGGCTGCGTTCGAGCGGCTCGCGACCGCCGCATGATGGATCGTCGCTGGGAAACGCGGCTGCTCGCGGTGGTGGCGATGGCGCTGTCGATGATCGGCATCATCGCCGTGTACGGCGCTTCGAGTCTCATCAGCGTCAAGGAGGGCGACGTCGTCGGATCGGGCTTCGCCTTGAACCAGGCGGTGGGACTCGTGGCCGGCGGCCTCCTGGCCACGATCCTGGCGCGACTCGACTACCACATCTGGGAGCGCCACGCCTGGAAAATCCTCGGCGTCGTCGCCGTCCTGATCCTCGTCCCGCTTTTGCCGTTCACGCACGCCATCGCTCCGGTGCGCAACGGCGCGCGGCGTTGGGTCGAGATCGCGGGGATCGGGATGCAGCCGTCGGAGCTGGCCAAGATCGCGATCGTGATCTGGACCGCGATGCTCGCCGCCAAAAAGGGGGAGGCGATGCGCTCGTTCAAGGGCGGCGTCCTGCCGGTCGCGGCGATCGTGGGCCCCCTCGTCGCCATGATCTTCCTCGAGCCGAACCTCTCGATGGCGCTGCTCGTCACGCTGCTGGCGGGCGTCGTCGTATTTTCGGCGGGCGCGAAGATCGGGCATTTCCTGCTGCTGGGGGTCGGGGCCACGCCGCTGCTGTTCGGCGCGGTGGCGACGGCCCAGTACCGGGTGGCGCGGGTGCTGACGTTCCTCAATTCGGGGAGCGCGCCGCAGGAAGCATCGTGGCAGGTGCATCAATCGCTCGTCGGCATCGGCGCGGGCCAGGTCACGGGCGTCGGAATCGGGCACGGCATGCAGAAACTCGGCTATCTGCCTTATGCCTACTCCGATTTCATCTTCTCCACGATCGGCGAGGAGTGGGGATTTCTCGGTTTGCTCGTGCTCACGGTGGCGTTCGGCGTGTTCGTGTGGCTCGGGTTCCGCATCGCGCGCTCGGCGCGCGACTCGTTCGGGCAGCTGCTCGCGACCGGGCTCACGTCGATCATCGGCATCGGTGCGGTGCTGCACATGGGGGTGACGCTGGCGATTCTTCCCGCGACAGGCATCACGCTCCCGTTCGTGTCGTACGGCCGTTCGAGCTTGCTCGTCGCCCTGGCGGCGACGGGGATACTCATCAGTGTGGGGCAGGGGCGGACGGGGAGAGAGCCCGGATGAGGCAAAGAGAATATCGAATATCGAATATCGAATATCGAAGTCAGAAGGGGAACCATTTCGATATTCGATATTCGATATTCGACATTGGACATTTGCCGTGAAAGTCTTGTTCACCGGAGGTGGAACCGGCGGCCACCTGATGCCCGCGCTCGCGCTGGCGCAGGCGCTGCGGGCCGATCGTCCGGAAGCCGAGATCGTGATCGTAGGCGCCGAGCGCGGCATCGAGGGCGAAGTGCTGCCGCACTATCCCTATCGCTACGTGTTGCTGCCCGTCGAGCCGATCTACCGGCATGCGTGGTGGCGCAATCTGCGCTGGCCACTCATCGCGTGGCGCGCGTGGCGTTCGGCGGGAGCGGTGCTGGACCGCGAGCGCCCCGACATCGTGGTCGGAACGGGAGGGTATGTGTCGGGTCCCGTGGTGTGGCGCGCGCAGCGGCGCGACATCGCGACGGCGTTGCAGGAGCAGAATGCGCTGCCGGGGATCACCACGCGCTGGCTGGCGGGTCGCGCGCGACAGATTCACCTGGGATTTCCCGAAGCGCAGGCGCGGCTGCGTCCTGGCCCGCGCACCGTCGTCTTCGCCCTCGGCAATCCGATTCGATCGCCGGCGGACGAAGGCGATCGCAGCACCGCGCTCGCGGCGTTCGGGCTCGCGCCCGATCGGCCGACGGTGCTCATCTTCGGCGGCAGTCAGGGTGCACGCGCGCTGAACTACGCGGTGGCCGGCGCGCTGGAGCACGGCGGGCTGGCGGATGTGAACCTGCTCTGGGGAGCGGGCCCGATGCACGCCAGCACGTTCGCGCGCTACGCCGTGCGCGGTCGCGTCGTGGTGCAGGGATTCTTCGATCCGATGGCGCGCGCGTATCGCGCTGCCGACCTCGTCGTGTGCCGTGCCGGCGCGATGACCACGGCGGAAGTGTGTGCGTGGGGGAAACCATGCGTGCTCGTGCCGTTGCCGCACTCCGCGGCCGATCATCAGCTGCACAACGCGCGCGCGCTGGAGCAGAGCGGTGCGGCTGTGGTGCTCGAGGAGCGCGAGCTCATGGGCCGCTCGCTCAGCGCGCTGGTCCATCAACTGCTCGCCGACCCCGTGCGCCGCGAGGCATTGGCACGGGCGGCGCGCGGTCGCGGGCAGCCGAACGCCGCTCGGGAGGTGATGTCAAAGATTTTGACACTCTTCGGCAATTGATCGGTGCCTCTTTTCTAAGTTTCTGGAATTCCTTATATTAGCCCCCCACGGATGACCTTGTTTGCACCCGACGGCGATTCCCGCCCCGTCCATTTCATGGGCATCGCCGGAGCGGGGATGAGTGCCCTGGCACTACTCGCCAGGCGCCGCGGGGTGCCTGTAAGTGGTTGCGATAACGACACTTCTGGTGCAGGCGACCTGGAGGCGCTGGGTATTCGCGTGCTCCAGGGCCACGATCCGGCGCACGTGGACCACGCCCGAGCGGTGGTGGTGACGGCCGCTGTCCCTGCCAACCATCCCGAGCTCGAACGGGCGCGTGAGCGCGGTGTCCCCGTCGTGCGGCGTGCCGATGCCCTGGGCGCCGTCGTGCAGGGCGCGACGGTGGTCGCTGTTTCGGGAACGCACGGCAAGACCACGACGACCGCCATGTGCACGCACGTCCTCGCCGCCGTCGGACGGGATCCGACGGGACTGGTGGGCGGGCGGATCGCTGCCTGGGGGGGGAATGCGCGGATCGGTGGATCGATGTTGTACGTCGTCGAGGCGGACGAGTACGACAAGTCGTTCTTGTCGCTCGCACCGACCGTCGCCGTGATCAACAACATCGAGGCCGATCATCTGGAATGCTACAACGGCAGCGTAGCCGAGCTGGAAGACGCGTTTCTGCAATTCGCCGGTCGCGCCGAGCGCGTGATCTGCGGAGTTGACGATCCCGGTGCCGCGCGCATCGCGGCGCGGCTCATGGTCCCCGTGTGGCGCTTCGGAAACGCGGAGGCGGCCGACGTGCGGCTCACCGCCATCGACCTCGGGCCCCATGGATCGCGTGCGACGCTGGTGCTGCCCGATGGCCGGCGCGTGCCGCTCACGCTCGTGTTGCCGGGCTTGCACAATTTGCGCAACGCAGCCGCCGCGCTCGCGGTGGCGGCGGCGCTCGACGCCGATCTGCCGCAGGCCGCCGCCGCCCTCGCAGCCTTCACCGGGGCGGCGCGTCGTTTTGAGCGGGTGGGAGAAGCTGCAGGCGTGACGATCATCGACGACTACGCCCACCACCCGAGCGAAGTGCGCGCCACGCTTGCCGCGGCGCGCCAGGCGTTTCCGGGCCGGCGCCTCGTCGCCGTGTTTCAGCCGCATCTCTACTCGCGCACCGCGCTGCTCGGCGACGCGCTGGGGCGCGAGCTGGCGCAGGCCGATGCGGTGTTCGTCGCTCCGGTGTACGCGGCGCGGGAGGCGCCGCTGCCAGGCGTGACCGCCGATATCGTGGCGCAGAGCGCCCGCGCCGCCGGCGCGCGCCCCGAGCTGGTGACCGATCGCACCGCGCTCACCGATCGCGTGGCGCTGGCCGCCCGCTCGGGCGACGTCGTCCTCACCCTCGGCGCGGGCGACGTGACGCGCGTCGGGCCGGAGCTGCTGCGCGCACTCGGAGGGACGGCATGAAGGTGCCGGCGCTATGGCGGGAGCGCCGCTGGGTGAAAGTCGCCGCGATCGTCGCCGCGCTCGCGGTGCTGTGGCTCGGCGGACCGCTGCTGCTCAGGCACGTGAGTTTCTTCCGCGTGCGGCAGATCGAGCTGGTCGGCGTGCGCTACATGGCGCCCGGTGCGGTGATCGGCGCGCTGGCGCTCAGCAAGCGCGCGAGCGTGTTCGATGCGACCGAGCCGTTGACGGCGCGGCTGCGCGCACTGCCGGGCATCGCCGACGCCCGCCTGGTGCGCCGCTTCCCCGGCGCGCTCAAGGTGATCGTGCGGGAAGTCGAGCCGGTGGCGCTCGTCCCCGGCGCGACGGGAGGACCGCTCACCGTGGTCGACTCGGGCGGCCGGGCGCTGCCATACGATCCGTCGCGCGTCGGGCTCGATCTGCCGGTTGCGGCGAGCGTCGATTCGGGGCTCGTCGCGGTGCTGGCGCTCGTGCAGTCGGTCGATCCGACTATGTTCGAGACGATTTCCTCGGTGCGGCCGACCCGCGGCGGAACCGGTGTCGTGCTGCAAATGGGATCGAAGCGGGTGCTCGTGGCGCGGGACGCCGGCCCCGACGTGATCCGCGCCGTGGAACGCGTGACCGAGGACCTCGCCACCCGCGAGCGGAGCTACACCGAGCTCGATGCCCGCTACGCGGGACAGGTGATCGTGCGCAAGACCACCGGGAATGGCGGCGCATGAGTCGCGATCGCCGCCTGGTGGCCGGGCTCGATCTCGGCAGCACCAAGACCTGCGCGGTGATCGCGGAGGTCGTGGGCGAGCTGCCGCGCTCGCCGCTCGCCAAGGTGCTGGGCGTGGGACTCGCCAAGAACAGCGGCGTGCGGCGCGGCGTGGTGCGGGACATCGAAGAGACGACGCGCTCGGTGACGGCGGCGCTGCGCGACGCCGAGCGGATGTCCGGCGTCAAGGTCCAGGCGGTGACCTGCGGCATCGCGGGAGAGCACGTGTCGGCGCGCGGGTCCTCGGGCGTCGTGGCGGTGAACGGCGACGAGATCACCTCCTCCGACGTCGCCCGGGTGAACGAGGTGGCGCGGGCGGTGTCGCTGGGACCGGACCAGGAGCTGCTGCACGATATTCCGCAGGAATACATCGTGGACCAGCAGCGCGGCATCTCCGATCCGATCGGCATGACGGGGATGCGGCTCGAGGTCGAGGCATATCTCGTCACGGTGCAGTCCACCGCCGCGCAGAACTTGCGCAAGGCGGTGCAACGGGCGGGCTATCGCGTCGCGGACCTGGTGCTCGAGCCGCTGGCGGCGTCCTACGCCGTGCTGACCGAAGACGAGAAGGAGCTGGGCGTCGCGCTGGTGGAGGTGGGGGGCGGGTCGACCGGCGTCGCGATCTTTCACGAGGGGAAGATCCGGCACGTCGCGTCGCTCAAGTATGCCGGCGCCCACGTGACCAACGATCTGGTCCAGGGACT
>DATFSB010000271.1:0-8641 GCA_035262825.1 Gemmatimonadales bacterium
GTGCCCTGAGGGGTCTTGAACGAAATGGCTGACCGTTGATTGAGAGCCCGCCGGGCGTCACCACGTGGCCTGCCGCGATGGCGGTGTGGGGCCCGGGCTTCGTCGCCAGCCCGCATCGCCATCCCTGTATCCAGCTGATGCTGTCGCTACGGGGCTCGCTCAAAATCCGTGGCCGTGCGTCCCGGGCATGGCGGCGCTGTGGTGCGGCGCTCATCAATCACGACGCCGTGCACGAGGTGGATGCGCGTGGGGCCCCTGTGGTGTTGCTGTTCGTGCACACGGAAAGCGAGCTGGGCGTGGCGCTGGGGGAGCTGATCGCCGGCGATATCGCCTGCCTCGCCCCGAGCGTGGTGTCGCGCTGGCGCGCGTCGCTGGGATCGTCGCTGCGCGTCCCGCGCGTCGAGCAGTGGGTGCGGAACGACCTGTTGAACGGTGCGTCCGCCGCTCCGGTCGACCCGCGCGTGCGGCGCGTCCTGACGTACGTCCGCCAGCACGTCGGCGCGCCGCGTGACGTGTCGCTCACCACCCTCGCCGCCTTCGCGGGCCTGTCGCGCTCCCGCTTCATGCACCTCTTTACCCGAGCGCTCGGCGCACCGCTGCGGCCGTATCTGCGGTGGCTGCGCGTGCAGCGCGCGGCCTGCGAGCTGGTCGGCGGCGCCGGCGTCTCGACCGCCGCGCATCGCGCGGGGTTCGCAGACGCGGCGCACCTCAATCGCACGTTCCGACGCATGCTGGGGATGACGCCGAGCCAACTGATCGCGTTCGCGCGGCAGACGCATAGACTCTTAGAGGCAGACGCCGACCCACCAAGCCGCTGAGTGGACGCCAAGGTTTGAGGAGTGAGGAAGAACCTAACGCCTGTCGCCTCGACGTCCACTCGGCGGCTATGCGACTCGGCGTCTACCTAGACGGGTACGCGGCTTGGCGTCTCTTGGTCACAACCAGCGCCGCACCCGCGCGCGATACTCGTTGTAGACCTGTCCGAATGTCTCCTGCAACCTCGCCTCTTCGATCGGGATCACCGTCCAGTTGAGGTACCCCAGCACCGCGGCGAGCGGCAGGAGCGGCCACACCTGGACGAGCAGCCCTGCTTCGCCGAGGTATGCGAGCGTGAGGCTGACGTACATCGGGTTACGACTGAAGCGGTACGGGCCCCAGGTGACGAGGGCGCGCGATTGCTCGCCGGGGATGGTGGTGGTGCGCTGGCGGCGGAAGATCGTGAGACTCCACGCCGCGAGTACCACGCCGGAGGGGAGCAGGACGAATCCGGCAACGCGCGCGATGTGATGGGCCGCGGGCGACAGCTCGACCGGCAAGTACCCCTGGAGCGCGACACCGACGAAATAGGCGATGATGAAGACCCAGGGAACCGGGATGTGCATCAGCAAGGGGCGGCGATCAGTAGCCATGGCGAATATCTACACCACTTCCCTGGCGGAGCGACACGCTGAAGCGTGTGCCTTACAAGAGCGACACCCTAAAGGGTGCGCCTCAAACTGCACTGTGCTATAGCACATTGCTTCTGGAGGCACACGCTTCAGCGTGTCGCCCCGAGCAGCGGCACGGCGGTATCATTCTCTCGTGCCACGGGACCCGCACAAAGATCAGCCCATCCTCCAGGGCGGTGCGCCGTTCGGCGAAACCCGCGGCGCCCTCATCCTGTTGCACGGCCGCGGTGGATCGGCGCAGGAAATGCTCGTCCTCGCGCGAGAGCTTACCGCACCGACCGCCGACTCACCGACCGCCGCCTCATTGACCGCCTTCTTCGTCCCCGAAGCCGCGGGCCGCCAGTGGTACCCCTTCAGCCTGCTCGAGAAGGTCGAAAAGAATCAGGGTGCGCTGAACTCAGCCCTGGGCCTCGTGAAGCGCATCATGGAGAAAGCGGCGGAAGCGAATATTCCGCCGGAACGGATCGCGCTGCTCGGCTTCTCGCAGGGCGCCACGGTCGCGCTCGAGTACGCCGCGCGCAACGCCCGCCGCTACGGCGCCGTCATCGCCCTCTCCGGCGCCCTGCTCGGCCCCGAAGGCACACCGCGCGACTACGAGGGCTCGCTCGCCGGTACACCGCTGTTCCTCGGGAGCGGCGACCGCGACCCCAACATCCCGAAGCGGCGGGTCGATGAGACGGCGACCGTGTTCGAGCGCTTAGGAGCGACGGTGACGAAACAGATCTATGAGGGACTGGCGCACGCGATGAATGCGGATGAGGTACAACGGGCGCGCCAGATACTCGCGGGGGTGGGCTGACCCCGGGGTCGTGCCCCGGGGTCCAACCACCATCCAGGAATTCATGTTGGTTGTAACCCCGGGCCGTCGGCCCGGGGTCAGCCGCGCCAGGCGTGAGGAGTCAGGGTCTCGCGGGCAAGAAGTGCTGCACTGTTACGATCACCGCGGCCAACGTCGGCACGGTCATCACCCAGAAGCCGAGCATCCACTTCACGAGAATTGTCGTCTGAGCTTCCATCACAGTGCGCAACTCGGCTGCGACCCGGTCGATCTTCGCATCGAGCTGAGTCGTGCGCTGCTCCAGCTTCGCATCGAGCTGAGCTGCTCGCTGCTCCAACTTCGCTTCGAGCTGAGCCGCGCGCTGCTCCAGCTTCGCATCGAGCTGAGCCGCCCGCTGCTCCAGCTTCGCGTCGAAGCGCGAGAAGTTGAGCTCGTTCAGCTCGCGCAATTCCCCTCGATAGGCGGAATCCATCTCATTCAGCCAGGTCACCAGCTCCTCCACCAGGTCGTGACCGAACGTCTGGTAGAACCGTTCCGACAATTTCGCGAGGGGCACCGACGCTCTCCATGGGAGGTCCGGCACCCACTGTAATACTACGCTCGGCTCGGCCGAGTATCCAAGTGGCGCTAGTGGGATCGAAAAACTGCAGGATTTATTCGCGTGGGCTAACCCCGGGGCGACGCCCCGGGGTCCAACCAGCACCCAGGAACTCAGGTTGGTTGTAACCCCGGGCCGTCGGCCCGGGGTCAGCCGCGCCTAACACCTCACCCCGCGGCGTCCACTCAGCGGCTCGGCGGCTCGGCGGCTCCCTGAGCGGCTTGGCGTCTACGCGCTAGGGAAGCCTTCCCCCTGTGTGAAACCTCCAGCTCAGCGCCACCGTCCCCACGAACCGCGTCTTCGTCTGTCCGTCGACGTGGCCGTCATTCTGGTTGTAGTGGACTCCGCCGTTGGCGTTGAAATGAATCGGCCCTTCCTGCCACCTCAACCCGAGCGCCGCCCGCCAGGTGCGCTGCACGATGCCCTGGAACAGTGCTGACGTGTTGGGATAGTCGATCGGCGCCGGGTGCGGCAGCCGCGGATCGCCCTCGCCCTGGCGCAGCAGCGTGAATTCCGGCTCGACGAGCACGCCGCCCGGCGCGATCCAGGCGAACTGCAGCGTCGCCTGGTCGTAATCCGAGAAGTTGCGGCCGGTGCCGAGGCCGTGATACAGCGGGATCTGGAGATTGTCTTCGTTGCGATAAGTGAGGTTGGCGACCTGGGTGTAGAACGCCGTCCACGACGCGGCGCCCCCGGCGCCCAGTGCTCCCTTGGCGCCGAGCGTGAGCCCCCAGCTCGTCGGCTTCTTGTCGGTGGCCGACTTCTTGTCGACCTGAATGTCGTCGAGCAGCACCTGGCCGAAGGCCGTGATGCGGCCATGGACCTCGAAATCGGCGCCGAGCAGCGAGTTGACGTTGGTGTTGGTGTTGACCTGCTCGAGGAAGCCGAGGTTCATGACGTTGAGGAACCAGGGCTCGAGGCCGCGGTCGGCACCCGCCCACACGTTGCCTTCCCACAGCGACACCGTCCACGCGCCGGGGGGATGGATCCACAGCCGGTGCTGTACCATGAAGCGCCGCTCGCTCGTGCCGAGCGAATCGAGGCGCGTGTCGAGCTGGGTCACCATCGCCTGCAGCTGGATCCCGGACGTACCGAGGGTGAGCCCGAGGTGATCGAGCCCGTACGGATCGGGTGAGAGCAACAGCCCCTGCACCACGCTCGGCCCCCAGTTACGGTCGAGCCTGCCGAAGAACAGCTCGCCGTAGTGCCACTGCGCGTCGATGTAGGACTCTGCCGTGCGCCCCGCGACGGCCCGGTCCTTCTTGCCGAACCAGTCGGGATCGAACTTGAGCCGCGTGTCGGCGACGGGGTGCGTCACGAGCACGACCGGACCGAAATCGAGCTGCATGTCGAGCCCGGCGGCAGCGAACCCGCGCTTCGAGCCGTAGCCGTGATTCGGCACGCCGCGGCCCAGCTCCAGGGGATCGCGCTCCGAGTACGTCGCCGCGGCCACGCCGATGTCACCATCGATCCGCCCGTAGGGCCCCTGTTCAGGCCGACGCAGATCGTTGAGGATCGCTCTGGCCACCCGCCACTGGCCACCAGTCACTGTCGTTGAGTCCATCCCCTGCAGTGCGCTCACTACCTGATCGACCTTTAGCGGCCGCGTGAGCGGCGTCGGGTCGACCATCTCCCCCGCGGCGATGAAGTGCTCGAGGTAGGGGGCGCCCCAGTAATCGGCGGGGATGTAGGGAGAAGCGGTTTGGGCGGCGAGGGGCGGCGCAGCGAGAACGAAAAGAATGCGGATTGCGGATTGCGGATTGCGGAATTTCAATGGGAGGTCTCGCTTCATGTTCGGTGGATCGAGGTTAGCGTACTCGATCGCGCAATTCAATTCCGCAATCCGAAATCCGCAATCCGCAATGGTTCTACTTCGGAACAAGCACTGTACCGAGGACGCGGTCCGAAATGCCTCTCTCGCGCTGAAACAGCGAGAACGCGATTCCGCCCGCCGCCAACGCGGCGCACGGCAGCTGCATCGCGAGCGGCAGGCGTTGGACCCAGAACAACGCGATGATCGGCGCCCAGCCGACGGCGGACCGTGCGGCGCAGCGCATGCGCCCCGCCGGAGCGCCGTCCTTGCGCACCACGCTCAACCCCGCCAGGTGCAGCAGCACCGGTCCTCGCAGGATCAGCGAGAGCCCCACTCCCACACATCCGAACGCCACCAGCTGCAGCACTGCGATCGCGATCGGTGTCTTCCGGCCATTCTCCTCCGCCCACAGCGCCCGGTGTGCGGCGAGCCACGCCCGTGCGCTGTCGGCGTCCGCAGCCGGCACATTCGGGTGGCGGCGGGCAACGGAATCGATCAAGGCGCGATCGGCAGCAGGCATCAGCGCCAACACCTGCTCCCCGATGCGCGCTGTGTGCTGCGCTTCGTTCAACGCGCTCGCCAGCGCGATCTCGATCGCGGCCGCGGTGTGGAGGCCGAGGGTGTCGGTCGCGGCGGGGGCGGGACGCTGCAGCACTTTCAGGTAATGAGGCCGCTCACCGACGAGGTCCTGGAACCACGGCGGATACCGGGACCCCGGCCGAATGAGGAGGAACAGCAGCATCAGCGCCGGCAATACCGCAGGGATCGCCAGGGTCGCGATGCGCCAGCCGGTCGTGATCGTGGCGGGCCGCGCCGTCTCCTGATCGAGCGCCGCGGACAGCTCTCCCATCCCGCCCGACGCGGGCGCGGTGCCCCACAGCCGCTCGAGCAGCCGTCGGGCGCGGACCGGGAGCGGAATCGCGGGCGGCGCGGCGGCCGGCGACGACGTGCCGGTGAGCCCGAGTGTCGCCACGCTGCGCAAGAAGTCGCTTTCGTCGGATGCGGCCGCGGCCTGCGGCGCCGCGAGCGAGAAATCGAGCAGCTGCGCGCTCCCCGGCGGACTGACCCACACGCGCTCGGCGGCGAGCGATCCCGCATCCGCGGCGCGGCGTGCGCGCCGCTGATCGATCTCGTGCGCCAGCGTCCCGAGCACGCGACGCATCATCCCCCACCCGAGCGGCCGGCGCGCGGCCCAGCGCTCGAGCAACGTCCCCTGCGGCGCGCCGTACGCATCCCACGTCACGCCGTCGGACTCACCGCGCTGCAGCCAGGGGAGACTGCCGGGGCCGCGCGAGCGCAGCTCTTCCGCGGGCGGCAGCAGCGCCCGCGCCCGGCCCGTCGCGGTGTGGATCCAGACGTCGCGCCGCAATTCGTCGTCGTGGGCGACATACACCGCTTCGTCGCCGGCCCGCCACACGATTCCCTGCGGCCGGAACGGCCCGAACGGCGGCACGGCATCGGGCGGTGCGACGGGTTGCGGCGGATCTTCCGGCACGGCTTCGGTGCGGTCGCGCCGGTGCAACACCACCACGCGAGTCCCGCTCAGCACCTCGTGCAACCCCGCGAAGCCGTTGTCGCGGCGCATCGTGGAGACGAGCACGGCGATCGCGAGCAGCTGCGTTCCGAGCACGAGCAGCGGGAAGAACGACAGGGCGAAGTTGGTGATCAGCGTCGGCGGACCACTGTAGAGCAGCACGAACAACGTGGAGCGGAACGCGATGCGCGCCCACCCGGGCGCCCCGCCGGCGGGCGTCACCACCCGCAGCGCGGCGAGGCGCTTCCCGATGCTGGCGCCGCCCCACCCTTCCATGATCGTGAAATACGCGACCAGGCCCAGCATGTTCAGCCCCTGCGCCAGCAGCTGGTGGCCGAACACCAGGCTCGACAGCCACGACCCAACGAACGACATCAGCGCGAAGTCGGCGGCGACCGCGGCGAGCCGGCGCGCCAGATCGGCGGTCGAGACGCCGTGCGACGAGTACGGTGCCAGCGCATCGCGCGCCGCGGCACAGCTCGCGTAGCGCTTGTCGCGATCGCGCGCCAGCAGCCGGAACACCACGCGCTGCAGCCCGCGCGGCACGACGACGCGCGCGGGAAACGGCGCCGGCGGCTGCGTCAGCACCCGCGCCAGCGCCTGCGCCGGATTCTCTCCGCCATGCGGCGGCTGTCCCGCCAGCAGCTCGTACAGCACCGCGCCGGCGGCGTAGAGGTCGCTGCGCGAGTCCAGCGCCTCGCCCCCCGCCTGCTCCGGCGAGGCGTACTGCGGCGTGCCGAGGAATCCCCCCGGCACGGTCAGTGAGACCTCGCTGTCGAGACTCTTCGAGATCCCGAAGTCGCCGATGCGCACGCGGCCGTGCGCGTCGAGGAAGATGTTGGACGGCTTCAGGTCGCGGTGGATGATGCCCGAGGCATGCGCCGCCTCGAGTCCATCCAGCATGTCGAGCACGTGGTCCACGGCCTGCGTCGGACTCAGCGGGCCCGCGCGCAGCGCATCCGCGAGGGTGCCGCCGGGCATCAGCTCCATGCTGATGAACGGGACGCCGTTCACGGCGCCGGCGTCGAACACGTAGACGCAGCGCGGGTGGAACAGCGACGCGGCGAGCCGGCCTTCCTGGCGGAACCGCTCCAGCGAGTTGGTCGAGGTCGAGGCAAACTGCGTGAGCACCTTCAGCGCGACGCGGCGCCCTGTGGTGCGGCTTTCGGCCTCCCACACCTCGGCGAACCCGCCTTGACCCAGCGGGCGGATGAGGTGGTAGGACCCAAAATCGGTGCCGGTGGAGAGGGACACGGGCAGAAACTACACCAAATGCGTGAGCGGTGAGCGGTAAGCGGTGAGCGGTAAAGGCATTTCCCGCTTACTGCTCACCGCTCACCGCTCACGCAGTCTATTCCATCAGCTCCAGATCCAACGCATCGACTGCGTTGCCCAGCGTCGGGTCCTTCGCTTTCAGCACCTTGAGCCGCTCGGCGTTGGCGGTTTTCTCATTGAGACGTTGAGGAACGGGTTCCGGCGTCCGGGGACCGGTGTCCGGCCTGCGACCCACCGCGACGCGGACGGCGCCATCGGCCCATTCCGCCAACACCTTCCCGACTGCGTCTTTCTTGTGTTCCAGCCCTTCACTCGTGCCGCCCGCGGCGACGAGCGTCACCGTCCCGCCCTCGACCCCCTGCACGTTGGCCTCGGCAAGGAGGCTCCCGACCATGGGGCTCGAGACGCGCGCCCGCGCGACGATGGAGGGCCAGAGCGAGCGGAGACGGTCGACGGTGAGGGGGCCAGGGGTCGGTGAGGCGGCCGACGGTGCAGCGGTGGTCGGTGAACCGGCGGTAGATGAAGCGGCGGTAGATGAAGCAGCGGTAGATGAGGCGGCGGACGGGCGGACGTCCCGCAACAATTGTCCGCCCTGCGGCCCTTGTCCGCCTGACCGCCCGACCGCCGTGGTATCGACCGCCGCAGTACCGAGCGCCTTTATCACCTCACCGATCTCCACCGTCCTGTCCGCCATCGCCCAGCGCAGCAACAGCAGCTCCACGACGAGCCGAGGGTGGCCGGTGGTACGCAGCTGGTTCTCCATTGTGCCGAGCACGGTGAGGAGCCGCACGATGTCCTGGGGTGGCAGCGCAGGGCGGTACTGCTCGACGAGCGCGAGCATCCCCTCCGTCAGTCCTTCGGGCGTGCCCCCCAGCCCAGGCAGCAGGACGGCGCGCAGGATTTCCCCCGCCCCGCCGATGAATTCGCTGAAATCCGCCCCCGCCTCGGCGAGCCGGTCGACCAGGGGGAACACCGCCCTGGCGTCGCGCTCCGCCACGAGGCGCAGCATCTCGCCGTAGAGATCGTCGGCGATCAGCCCCAGCACGTCGCGCACCCGTTCGGGAGTCACCTTGCCCTCGCCGAACGAGAGCACTTGATCGAGCAGCGACAGGCCGTCCCGCATGCCGCCGTCGGCGCTGCGCGCGATCAGCTGCAGCGCGTCGTCATCGACGTCGAGCTTTTCGGCGTCGGCCAC
>DATFSB010000272.1:0-3946 GCA_035262825.1 Gemmatimonadales bacterium
GGGACTTCGTCACGCTGCAGCAGCTGTTGTCGGGTGGCGCGCTGGGTCGGGTCGCGGCGTACGAGTCCCACTTCGACCGCTTCCGCCCCGAGCTGCGCCCCGGCGCGTGGCGGGAGCAGGCGCTGCCGGGCTCGGGTGTGTGGTTCGACCTCGGCCCGCACCTGCTCGATCAGGCGCTGGTGCTGTTCGGGACGCCGCAGGCGATCTCGGCCGACATCCGGATCGAGCGCGCCGAAGCCCAGGCCGACGACGCCTTCGACGTCACACTGCACTATCCCGCGATGCGGGCGCTGCTCAGGGCGTCGATGCTGTCGGCCGCAGCGGGACCCGCGTTCGCGGTGCACGGCACCGGCGGCTCATTCGTGAAGTTCGGAGTCGATCCGCAGGAAGCGGCGCTGCGCGCGGGGCGTACCCCCCACGAGCCGGACTGGGATCGAGAAGAACCCGCGTTGTTCGGCACGCTGACGACGGCGCAGGGAACGACGCGCATTGCGACGACGCCGTCGAGCTTCACGCACTACTACGAAAACGTGCGGGATGCCATTCTCGGGTCGGCGCCTCTGGCGGTGACGCCGGCTCAGGCGCTCGCGGTGATGCACGGGCTGGAGCTCGCCGTGGCGAGCAGCGGGCAGCGCTGCGTCGTACCGTGGGGATCCGCCTAGCCGGGTTCCGCCGTCACTTTCCGGTTGTAGGCGTACGCGACGGCCAGTGCGATGACCGCCAGAGCAAAGAACGAGGCGACCCGGTACAGCGCCTCGAGGTTGGAGAGGTCGTACAACACGATTTTCAATCCCGCCCCGGCCGCCACCCATAACCCCGCCGATCGAATGACCTTGCGATCGAGGCGGAAGCCGAGCCAGACGAGGACGGCGGCGTACACCAGCCACCACACGCTCAAGGCGAGATCACCTGCCAGGCTCGTCAGCCGCCCGAACCACCGGCTGAGCTCGATCGTGCCGCCGCCGAATATCGCGACGGCACACAGGGCCCAGAGCAGCTCCGAGCCGCTCCGTTCCCACGGCGTGGGCTTCGATTCGACGCCCCACCAGTGCGCGAAGATCACTGTGCCCGCCACGTAGGCGTAGAATGCGAACGCCCAGGCATCACTGAATACCGGTGCGCCGAGCTCGCGCGACGCGAGCGCCGCGGTGAAAAGACAGACGAATGCGCCGGTCTCGAGCAGTACCGACGCGGCGCGCCCGCCCGGTCGGCCACCCGACCGCTCCAGCGTGAGTGCTGCGCCCGCCAGCGTCGTCCACCCCAGCACGACATCGGTTGCGTCCCACTCGAGGGCCATGGCGACCGCCGCGAGCGCGAATCCCATGATCACATCAGACGTCCTACGCCGCAGCCAACCCACGGCCAGATACGCCAGCCCGAGTGGGGCCGCTATGACGCCGAGGTGGTTCTCGAAGAGGTGCAGACCCGTCAACGCCGCCAGCAGCAGCAGCGCGAGGGGATTCAGTACGAAGTGCACCCGGTCGACGAGCGCAGCCACATCGATCGGCTCCGTCTCGAACGGATCGCGCTCGACCTGCTGCCACCACAGCAGCCCCCATACCGCTACGACAGCTCCGAACGCCAGCCACCGGTTGCCATCGCTACCGGAGATTTCGGCCAAGCTGACGCCGAGGATGATCCAGGCGCTGACAAGAACGCCAAGCCGCGCTTCCGGCCACGCGTGTCGTCGGGTGACGTGGAGCGCCAGCACTGCGGCCGAGGCAACGAGCCAGGTGCCGAGCGGATGTTCCAGGGCGGGAGCGGCACCCGCGGCGGCGAGCACCAGAAAGCCGAACAGCGCGAGATCGAACGTGCGCCGCCAGCCCATCGTGTACGCCAGGAACCCGGTCCCGATTCCGATGACCTCGAGATAGCCGAGAAAAGCTTCGTAGTTCGGCACGGGCGGTGGGAGCAGCAGCGGGGCCAGGTACGCGCCACCGAGCGCCCACAGTGCCAGTCCCTCGATCTCGTGATTGAGCGCCAGCAGCGTCACCGCGACGGTGGACGCGGCGAGGAGAATGACCCCAGTGCGCCGGTCGATGAGGGCGTATGGTCCAGCCGCTGCCCAGAGGCCGAGGAACACGAGGCCGCCACCGGCGCCGATCATACTCGCGCCATAGGGACGCATGCCGAATCGGATACGTCGATCGCCCCAGACCGCGACTGCGATACCGGTCGTGATCGCGGTCAGCGAGCGCACGAGCGGCGGAATCCAGCCGCGGTCGAACGCATACTTGAGGAACAAGACTCCCGCGACGAGCAATGCCGCACTGCCGACGATGAGCAGGCCGCGCTGGCCGAACCACTGCTCGAGGTCGGTCGCGATACTCGGGGCCGTGCGGCGGGGAAGCGGAGGGAGTGGTGCGGTGTGCAGGGCCGACGCGGGTGGTGCGGGCACGCTTGGTGTGGGAGCCGGTGTCGAGGGGCGGGGACGCGGCCGCGGCAGCTCGGTCCCCGCATGAGTCGACGTCAGTCGCCTGACGAGATTCTCGAGGGCCTCCACCCGCCGTTCGAGCGGTCAATCGCAACACGTAGTTCGTCGGGCACGGTCTCAATGTGTGCGCTGTCACGCTTCCGCGCGAGATACCTCCAGGCAACACGGGCCGTCGGAGAGTCACCACGAGGCGCCGGAGTAACGCGAGCCCCGGATTTCCGCGGTGTGAGATGACTCACGCAGCGGCCGGTCGCATACTGACGGCAACTCCACGTCTGACCCGCTTCCTCGGCAACTGATCGTCGCGCCGCATGTTCCGTGTTCGCGTGATGCGGCGCACGGCTTCACGTCGCCGAAATCGCCACTGTTACGCCCGCGCCCCTTCTTTTCACGACAGAGGTATGAGATGCGCGTTCCCATAGTCCTTCTGGGCCTCGTGGCCACGCCGTTGGTCGTGGCTGCAGCTCAGAGCGGCTCGGCGGCGGTCAAGGATCCCGCGCAGTGCGCGGTGGCCGACGCGAACCGTTCACCACAATCCTGGTCCCGCGATCGGAAGCCCGATCCGCTGGGCCGGTCGCGCACCGGCTGCTCGCCGGTCGCGCCATCTGCTGGCAACACGGGGGATCCGCCGCCTCCACCGCCCCCGCCGCCTGATACGACGCCGACCCAGCCGCCCCCGCCCCCGCCGGGGTCGGTGTCGATCGACGGGAACGTCTGGAACGAAGCGACGTGGGCGCCGCTGGTGGGTTGGACCGTA
Organism: Gemmatimonadales bacterium; assembly: GCA_035262825.1. GTDB lineage: Bacteria > Gemmatimonadota > Gemmatimonadetes > Gemmatimonadales > GWC2-71-9 > DASTHG01. Next base: position 3,192 of record DATFSB010000272.1, read on the forward strand.
ACCGTCTCCGGTCCAGTGAATAGCAGCACGGTGACGGATGCCACCGGACACTACCTCTTCTCGGGGATCCCCGCGGGGACATACACGGTCTGCGAAGAGGTGCAATCGGGATGGACGCAGTCGTCTCCCACGATGCCGGCGGCGTGCGGTTCGGGAAAGGGCTACAGTTTCTCCCTCACCGCTGGTGGGAGTGGGTCGTTCGTCGATTTCGGGAACATGCCGCTGTAATCTGTCGCAGGGCGCGCTGTCGGAAGCCTCACACCACGACCTGGTGTGAGGCTTCTGCTTTTCCGCTCCGCCGGCGAAGTTTGGCGACATGTCCGGAGCCGCACGATGAGCGACCAGCGCAAACCGAGTCCGCCGCTCGCGGTACCAGTGGGTGCTGACGACCACGTGATGGGGCCGGCGGACGCGCCCCTGACGCTGGTCGAGTACGCCGACTACGAGTGCCCCGATTCGCGGCTCGCTTACCCCGTCGTGAAGGCGCTGCTGCGCCGTTTCGGGCCACGACTGCGGTTCGTGTTCCGCCATTTTCCCCTCACGCAGCTGCACGGGCAGGCGGAGCATGCCGCCGAAGTCGCGGAAGCTGCCGGCGTGCAGGGGAAGTACTGGGAAATGCATGACCGGCTGTACGAGCGGCAGTTCGCGCTCGACGACGTCTACCTGATCGAGTACGCCGGCGATCTCGGGCTCGATGCCGCGCGGGTCCAGCGGGAGCTCGAGGGCCACGTGCACCTGCCGCGCGTGCGTGCCGA
>DATFSB010000273.1:0-7161 GCA_035262825.1 Gemmatimonadales bacterium
CACGACGGTCGAAGGGCGCGAGGCGATGGTGCTGCGCGATCGCGTCGTGCCGCTGGTCCACCTGCGCCAGCTGCTGAGCGCGGGCGGCGGCGCTCCGTCGTCGGCGCGGCGACCGGTCGTCGTGCTGCAGATGGGCGAGCGCCGCACCGGCGTCGTGGTGGACGGGATGCTGGGCCAGCAGGAGATCGTGGTGAAGAGCTTCGACGCACCGCAAGGAACGCTCCCGGTATTCAGCGGTGCGACCATCATGGGCGATGGGGTCCCGGCATTGATTCTCGATGCCGGTGGGCTCGTGTAAGGGGGACGCATGGAAGACGTTCGCGATCTGAAAGAGCTGCAGATCGACGCCTTGCGCGAGGTCGCCAACATCGGGGCCGGCCACGCGGCGACCGCACTGTCCCAGATGACGAGCCGCCGCATCATGATCAGCGTGCCGCAGATCAACATCGCGCGGCTCGAGGAGGTCGCCGACCTGCTGGGCGACCCGCACGCCGTGGTAGTGGCGGTGCTGATGCACATGCTGGGCGACCTGACGGGGCGCACGCTGCTGCTCTTTCCCGAGCGCGTCGGCCAGCGGTTGTGCGACATGCTGCTGCGGCGCGCGCAGGGTGCGACCACGTCGTTCGACGCGCTGGAGCAGTCGGCCCTCAAGGAGGCGGGGAATATTCTTTCGGGCGCGTACATGAACGCCCTCTCCGACTTCATGGGGATGCTGCTGCTGCCGTCGGTGCCGAGCCTGGTCATCGATCTGTCGGCCGCCGTACTCACCACCACGTACCTCAATTTCGGGCACGATCGCGACTTCGTGTTCTGCGTCGAGACCGAATTCCGCATCGATGCCGAAGAGGAGCTGCGCGGGCACTTCCTGCTGCTGCCGGACCTCGCCTCGCTGAAGGCGATCTTCGACGCGATCCGCGTCACCTGAGCCGTGACGGTGCCAGCGCTCTCGGATCGCGACCTCTCGGTGCTGCGATCCTTCGGTCGCCGGATCGATCCCGCCGACGCCGGGGCACACAACAACCTCGGCGTCTTGTACTATCAGAAGGGACTCATCGCCGAAGCGATCGCCGAGTTCTCGCGCGCGCTGGAGCTCGACCCGAAGATGCAGGTCGCCCAGCGCAACCTCGAGATCGCCTACCACTCGACCGGCTACTACGACCGGCGCGTCGCCGAGCTGCAGGAGCGGCTGCGCCAGTCGCCCGATGACCGCGAAGCGCGGCTCGAGCTGGGCCGGGCCTTCGCCGCATTGGGCCAGTTCGACGAAGCCGTCGCCGAGTTCGAGCAGATCCTCGCCCACCACCCGCGCGACGTCGCCGCCGTGATCCAGCTCGGTCTCGCCGAAAAGGCGCGCGGCCGGCTCGAGATCGCCGCCGAGTGGTTCCAGCAGGCGCAGGCGCTCGACCCCGTCTCGAGCGTCGTCGAGTTCTACCTCGGGGAAGTGCTCTACAACCGCGGTCTCAACGACGCCGCCCTGACGGCGCTGCAGAAGGCCGTGCAGCTCAACCCCGACAACGCCGGCGCCCACTACCTCATGGCGTTCGTGCTGGGCGACATGGGACGCCACCAGGAGGCGCGCGCCGCGTCGAAGCGCGCCATCGAGCTCAACCCGCCGCTCGCCCGCGCGCAGGCCAACCTCTCGATCGAGCGACTCTCCACCCACGAGCGCAAGAGCCAGCCGTACCTCGTGCGCGAAGCGCTCGAGATGGAGGTGGTGGAAGGGCGCGAGCTGGCCCACTTCAACCTCGGACTCGCGTTCCGGCAGAAGGGTTACTACGTCGAAGCGCTGCGCGAGTATCGCCTCGCCGTCGAGCGCGGCGAGGACCGCCGTCTGGTGCTCCAGGCGATGGCCGAGGTGCACCTGCTGCGGCGCGACTTCGGCCCCGCGCTCGAGCTGTACGAGACCCTGATCCAGGAGTCGCCCGACTCCCCCAAGCTCTGGAACGAGCGCGGCGTCGTGCTGCACCAGTCGGGGCGCGTCGAAGAAGGGCTGCACTCCTATGCCCGGGCCACCGAAATCGATCCCAAGTACACGCTCGCCTGGAACAACACCGGCGTTGCGGTCGCCCACGGCGGCGGCACCGAGGACGCGATCGAGGCGTTCCGCACCGCGCTGCACCTGAATCCGAAATTCGCCGCTGCACGGCTGAACCTCGCGCTCATCCTGTTCCACCTGCGCCGCCTGCAGCTCGCCCTCGAGGCGTACCGCCAGGTGCTCGCCGACGAGCCGCACAACCCCTCGGCGTGGAACGGCGTCGGCCTCGTGCTGGTCGAGCTGAAGCGCTTCGCGGACGCGCGCAACGCGTTCGCCCGGGCGGTGGAGGCCGATCCCCAGCACGCCGGCGCGCACTACAACCTCAGCTTCACGCTTTCGAACCTCGGCGACTTCGACGGGGCGTTGCGCGCCACCAAGCGGGCGCTCGAGCTCGATCCCTATTACGTGTCGCAGAAGTTCGCACTCACGATCGACCTGCAGTACGAAGACTCCACGATCGGCGTCGTGCCGCAGATCTCCGCCGATGTCACCGCCGACACGCTGGGGCAGGACTTTTCCTTCGACCAGCGGCTGCTCGACAACATCTTCCAGGAGCTGGCGCCTCCCGAGGCCGCCGTCGCTCCCGCACGCGCCAGCGACGATCAGCTCGGCCTCGCCCGCGACTACGTGAGCAAAGGGTTGTTCGATCTCGCCGCCGCGGAAGCGGTGCGCGCCATCCAGCGCGGCGCCGACCGCGGCGACGCCACCACCCTGATCGCCGAGCTGTACGCCAAGCGCGGCCTGCACGGCGAGGCGCTGGAGCGCTACCGCGAGGTGCGCGACATCGATCACGACCGCGCGGATGCGCGGCTCGGCGAGATCAAGGCGCTGCTCGCGCTGGGCCGCGCCGCGGAAGCCGCCGCGCCCGCCGAAGAGCTGCTCGCGCTCGTGCCGGGAGACGTGGAGGCGCTCGTCGCCGTGGCGCAGGTGCGGGCGGTGCAGGGCGACGCCGCCGCGTCGCTCACCGCGCTGCAGCAGGCGCAGGCGCGGGCCCCCGCCCGCGCCGATCTCCACAAGCTGCAGGGCGACGTCCTCGTGAAGGTGGGCGATCGCGGCGGCGCCCTCGGCGCCTATCGCGCCGCGCTGCAGCTCGATCACGGCTTCGTCGCCGTCTGGGTCGACCTGGGACGGCTGCACGAGCAGCGCGAGGAGTGGCCCGACGCGCTGCAGGCGTACGAGCACGCCCTGCACGAGCTGCCGACCTACCACGAGGCCAGCATCGCGCTCGCCGATCTGGAGCGGCGCCTCGGCCGGCTGCGGCACGCGATCGCCCGGCTGGCCGATCTGCTGGAGGACGATCCCTACGATCTCGAGGCGCTGTTGCTACTGGGCCGGTCGCTGCTCGAGGATGCGCGCGCGTCCTCGGCGCTCGAGGCGTTCCGCCGCGTGCTGAAGTTCGACACCGAGCACGTCGCGGCGCTGTTCTACGAGGGTGTGGTGCTGGCGCGGCTGCGCCGCTACCGCGAAGCGGTGCACGTCTGGGAGCGGGTCACCCGGCTCGAGCCGTCAGGGCCGTTCGCCCAGCGCGCGCGGATGCACGCGCGCACGGCCGTCGATTTGCAGCACATCTTCACCTCCGACGCGGCCTGATCCGGTATGGCGATCGAGGGACCGCTTCGGGAGCTCGGCATCCATGACGTCTTCCAGCTGCTCGACCTCAGCCGGAAGACCGGGGTGCTGCGCGTCACCTCCGAGCTGCGCCACAATGCGGGGACCATCTATTTCGACGACGGAGCGGTGATCTACGCGGAAATCCGCAGCAACCCGCACCCGCTGGGCGGCCTGCTGCTGCGCAGCGGCAAGATCAGCGAGGCCGATCTCGAGCGCGCCCGCGACATGCAGGCGCGCCAGGGCGACCCGCGCCGCCTCGGCGAGATCCTCGTCGCGATCGGCGCCGTGTCGCCCCGCGAGCTGCAGCGCCAGGTGCGCTTCCAGATCGAAGAAGTCGTGTTCGAGGTGATGGGGTGGCGCGAAGGCTACTTCTCGTTCACCGAAGGACCGCTCACGGACGTCAATACCGAGGCGATGGTGCGGATCTCGACCGAGGCGCTCCTGATGGAAGGCGCGCGCCGCATCGACGAATGGGCGCGCATCGAAAAGCGCGTCCCCCATCTCGGCGTCGTCCCCGCCTACGCCCCGGCCGCCGAAGGCGGCGACCTCGACCTCCTGCCCCCGGAGTGGGAGGTGCTGGCGCTGATCGACGGCGAGCGCGATCTGCGGGCCATCGCCGCGACGCTGGGCCGCTCCGATTTCGACATCGCCAAAACACTGTTCGGCCTCGAGAGCGCCGGCCTCATCGTGCTGGTCGATCCGGGAAGCGCGCCGCGGGGGCGGACCAGCGTGCCCGATGCCGCGGCGCTCGTCGCCGAGGCCGAAGAAGCGTTCGTCCGGCAGGACCTGGACCGCGCCCGGGGGGCGGCAGAGCGGGCGGCCGCCGTGCAGCCGCACGATCCGGCGGTGCATCTCCTGCTGGGGCGCGTTCACTTCGCCGCCGCGCGGCCGGCCGACGCGGTGGAAGAGCTGCGCCGCGCCGTGCGGCTCGATCCGCTGCTGGTCACCGCCTACCGGCTGCTCGGATACGCCCTGGTGCAGGTGGGGCGCTTTCCCGAAGCGGTGGAGCAGTGGGAGCAGTGGGAGCGGCTCGCGCCCAACGAGGAGCGCGAGCTGCCGTTCCAGGACGAGGTGCGGGCCGCGAAGGCCGCGGCGCAGGTGTTCGCGGGCTCGCGCATCGGCGGCGCCGGAGGCGCGCGTGTCTGACGACGTCAAGGCGCTCTCCGCGCAGCTGGCGAGCGATCCGCAGAGCCTCGTGTTCCTGCGTCTCGGAGAGCTGCTGCGCCAGAAGCGGCAGTTCGACGCCGCGTCGCGCGTGGCGAAGCACGGGCTGGAGCGTCACCCGCATCTCGCCGACGCGCACGATCTGCTGGCCCGCATTCTCGCCGACGCGCACGACTACGAGCACGCGTTCGACGAATGGGACATGACGCTGCGCATCGCCCCGCAGCACACCGGCGCGCTGAAGGGCCTCGCGTTTCTCTACTTCAAGATCGGTGACCTCACGCAGGCCGAATCGCATCTCCAGGCCGCGAAGGACGCCGCGCCCGACGACCCGTCGATCGAGCAGGCGTTCGCCGTCATCCGCGGCGAAGCCGGGTCGACGCTCGCAGCGCCGCCCCCGCCGGCGCCGCGCGCGACTCCAGCGCCGCCACCCGCTGTTGCACCCGGGTCGGAGACCGTTGCGCCGCTCCCCGAGGAGCGGGTGTTTGCCGGCCTCGAAGGCGCGCAGGAAGGGCTGCTGCTGCTCGACGGCGCGGGTCTGGTCCTCGGCGGCGCGCTCAAGACGCCGGAGGGCACGGACGTCACCGAAGCGGTTGCCGCATATCTCGCCGGGGTGTCGCAGGAGTCAGCGCGCGCCGCGCGCCTGCTCGATCTGGGCTCGTGGCGCGGGCTGTCCGCCGAAGGGCAGGGGGGACACGTCTACCTGGTGCAGCCGACGCCGGAGTCGTTGCTGCTCCTGATGCGCGACCGGTCGTTGCCGCTCGGACGCCTCGGCCTCCTGGCGCAGCGCGCCGCGCAGGTCGCCCGCCAATGGCTGGAGCGGCAACGGTGAGCGCCGCGTCGCCGATGGGCCGGGCCCTCGATCTCATCACCCGCGTGCGCGGCGTGCGCGGGGCGATGGTCGTGTCGCGCGCCGACGGGCTGGTCGTCGCGGAGCAGCTGATGGAGGGGATCAAGGGCGGCGCCGTCGCCGCGCTCGCGTCGAGTCTCGCGGGTCGGCTGCAGCGGGCGATGGTGTCGGCCGGGCTCGGTCCCAGCCAGTTCTGGCATCTGCAGTGCGATCACGGCGCGCTGCTCGTCGTCCCGGCGGGCGCGCAGGCGACGCTGCTGCTCGTCGCGGTAACGGAAGCTGACGTGAACGTCGGTCTCGTGCGGCTTGAGCTGCTGCGCGCGGCGGAGACGGCTGGATGACGGTGGTGCGCGCGGTCGAGACCTGGACGCTCGAGCCGCTGACGACGTACGTCACCGAAGCGGGAGCACGGCTGGTGCTGCTGATGACGCCGGCGGGGCAGGTCCTCGCCCAGTCGGGTTTCTCGCGGGCCGTCGACGTGATGGCGGCCTCGGCGCTGGGCGCGGCGATTGTGGCGTCGACCAACGAGCTGGCCCGGCTGATGGGCCAGCCGCCGTTCGCGGGCCTGTCGCACCAGGGGCACCGCAACGGGATTTTCCTGAGCGCGTTCGAGACCGATCGCGGACGGCTCACCGTTCTCGTGGTCTACGAGCTCGACGTTTCGAGTCTCGGCCTGGTGCAGTTATTCTTGGAGCAACTCATGGCCGATTTGCGCGCCGCGAGTCCGAAGACGGGCGCCCCGAAGCAGGTGCTGGCCGCCGACTTCGAGCGCGAGCTCAACGACAGCCTCAACTCGCTGTTCGGGAGATAGGCGCCTTGTCCCTCGTCAACTTCACGACGCGCGAGATCACGTGCAAGATCGTCTACTACGGTCCGGGCCGCTCCGGCAAGACGACCAACCTCCACTACATCTACGGGCGGGTGCCGGAGTCGCGCCGCGGCCGCATGGTGTCGCTCGCGACCCAGACCGACCGCACGCTGTTCTTCGACTTCCTGCCGATCGACCTGGGACAGATCTCCGGGTTCACCACCCGCTTCCAGCTCTACACGGTGCCGGGCCAGGTCTACTACAACGCCACGCGGCGGCTCGTGCTGCAGGGCGCCGACGGCGTCGTGTTCGTCGCCGACAGCCAGGCGCGCCAGCTCGATGAGAACCTCGAGAGCCTGCAGAACCTCCAGGCCAACCTGCTCGACCATGCGATCGACATCCGCACGATGCCGCTGGCGCTGCAGTACAACAAGCAGGACCTGCCGCGCGAGCTGATTCTGCAGCCCGTCGAGCTCGACGACGCGCTCAACTTCCGCAGCGTGCCGAGCTTCCCCGCCGACGCGCTGCACGGCACCGGCGTGTTCGAGAGCCTCAAGTCGATTACCGAGCTCGTGCTGCGCCGCCTGGCGCAGGGAGCGGCGGTGTGACGACCGCGCTGAACCCGAAGTTCACGTTCGAGACGTTCGTCATCGGCGCGGCCAACCGGCTCGCCGTGACCGCGGCGCGCACCGTGGC
>DATFSB010000274.1:0-7091 GCA_035262825.1 Gemmatimonadales bacterium
TATCGGGAGGTTAGACGCTAACGTCGAGCCCATGGCCAAGCCGAAACAAGAGCCAAAGCCGAGCGACTCCGTCCACGATGCGCTGCCCTTCGCCAAGCAGGCCTGGGCCGTCAGCACCGAGGGGGAGCGCGCGGCTATCCGCCTCGGCCTCATTCCGCTGCGGCTCGCCACCAATTTCGGGAAGTGGTCGACTCCCGGGGCCTTTCGAAAGGCCTTGACGGAGGTTGCCGCCAAAGCACGCGGTGTGGCGGATCCACCCGGCGGGGAGGGCCCTGCCGCAGCGTCGTAGCCCCGGGCATCGCCCTGGGGTCAGCCCACCTGGGTTGTTCGGGTCCCGGGGGCTTAGGTCTCCGTCCGCAGCGCCCCTACCGGATCCGTCGTCGCGGCGCGGCGGGCGGGGAGCCAGCAGGCCACGAGGGCCACGACGAGCAGTGCGAGCGTCACGAGCCCGAGCGTCACCGGATCGGTGGGGCTCACCTGGAACAGCGACGCGGCGAGCCAGCGCGTGGTGACGACCGCAACGGCGAGACCGATGACGGCGCCGAGACCGGCGAGCCACAGCCCCCGGCCGACGATCATCCCGACCACGGCGCGGGCGTCGGCGCCGAGCGCCATCCGCACGCCGATCTCCCGGCGTCGACTCGCGACGATATAGGAGAGCAGTCCGAAAATCCCCACCGCGGCGAGCGCCAGCGCGGCGACCGCGAAGCCCAGCAACAGCGTGGCGAGATGCCGGGGCTGGTCGATGGAGCCCTCGACTACTTCGCGCATCGCCTGCGGCTGATCGATGGAGACGCCGGCGTCGACTGCCAGGAGAGCCGCACGGATCGCCGGGAGGGCCGCCGTGCCGGTTCCATGGGTGCGGACGAAGAGGAACAGCGTCCGTCGCCAGGCGCCCTGTTCCATGGGGGCGTAGACCGCTTCGCCGGGGAGGGCGAGGCCGTCGTAGCGGACGTCTCCGACCACGCCCACGATCGTCGTGCGCGGGCACGTCACGCACCCGCCTTCGATCATCTGACGGCCGACGGCGTCCTCTCCCGAGAAGTAATGCCTCGCCCAGGCCCGGCTGACGACGACCACCGGCGGCGACGTGCCCGTGTCGGCGGGTGTGAACAGCCGGCCTTCGAGCAACGGCACACCCAGCGTCCCGAAGTAGCCGCGCGTGACCGTGATCCACGACGACACGGATTGGGGGCGCCCTTCGCCGACCGGATGATCGATCAAGTCGAAGTTGTTCTGGTTGAAATTTTGTCTGGGATCGGGCGGCAGCGCGTCGCCGAGACTCACCAGGGTGGCGCCTCCGAGGTTGCCGAGCGCGGGAAGCATGCGCGTCCAGAATTCCGCCAGCACCGTGTCGTTCCCGTAACGGGCGACCGGGAGCGAGATACGCGCCGTCGCCACCGGCTCGAGGGCGAACCCGGGATCGACGCTCTGCAACCGCAGGAAACTGTTCAGCAGCAACCCCGCCACCGCGAGCAGCGGCAGCGCCAGCGCGAATTCTCCGACGACGAACGCGCCGCGGACCGACTGGGCGTGTTGTCCGTCGCCTACGGTACGCGTGCCGCCGGAGAGCGATGCGCCGGGATCGCGCCGCACCAGCAACACCAGGGGATAGCTCGCCACGACGATGGCGGCGAGGACGGCCACCCCGACGGCGAACGCCGCCGCACGGGCGTCGAGCCGCGCTTCATCGAGACGCGGGATGAAGGGGCCGATGGCGAGCAGGACGCGCAATCCCGCCGCGCCGAGCGCGATCCCGAGGGCGGCGCCCGTGACGGCGAGGGCGGTGCATTCGATCGTCACCAGCCGCACGAGTCGTGCGCGCGACGCGCCAAGGGCCGAGCGCAGCGCCAGCTCGCGCCACCGCCGCAGGGTCCGGACCAGGGTCAGCGAGGCCACGTTGGCGACGGCGATGAGCAGTACGAGAATCACGGCCACGCCGAACACGCCGATGGTCCGTGCCCCGTCGCCCACAATCCAGCTGCGCAGTGTGTACGGGGTCAGGCGAGTGTCGCGGTCGGGAAAATCGGACCACACGCCCTGCAACCGGATACTGATGTCCGCGAGCTCGCGGCGGCAGTCGTCGAGCGTGGCACCGTCGGCGAGCCGGCCGAACATCCACATCCCGAACGGCCCACGGCGCGTCGGTGGCTTGAGCTGCAGCACCGGCCAGATGTCGGCGCGGAACCCGGCGAGGCGATTCAGGCCACGGGGCAACACCCCGACCACGGTGTGCGCCCGGCCGTCGAGCATCACGTTCTTTCCCACCGCAGCAGGACCGCCCAGCCAGCGCCGCGCGAAGCCGTCGCTGACGACCACGACCGGCGCTGCGCCGACGGAGTCGTCCGCTGGCTCGATCAGGCGACCGGACTCCGGCCGGATCCCCAGCGCGCGCATGAACCCCGACGTCACCGGCACGACCGTCATCGTCTGCGGCTCGGCACCGGCCGCGACCGGAACCGAGCGCACGACGATGGTGCCGACGACGCGGAGTGTGCGCGCCTGACTCGCGACCGCCTGGAAATCCGCCACCGAAGTGGTCCAGCGGTTACGGGGCGAGTTCTGCTCGTAGATCCGGATCAGCCGGTCGGCGTCGGGGTACGGCAGCCGGCCGAAGGTGGTCGTGACCACGCTGAAGATGGCGGTGGTGGCGCCGATGCCGAGGCCCAGCACGAGCACCGCCGGGATCGTGTAGCCGGGGCTGCGCAGCAGCACGCGAACGGCGTACTTGAGATCGGCCAGCGACTCCTCGATCCAGCGCACGCCGCGGGCGTCCCGCTGCTCTTCGCGATAGCGCGTCACGCTTCCGAACGCGATGCGCGCGCGGCGCCGCGCCGCTTCGGGGCTCAGCCCCTCGGTTCGCATCAGCTCCTCGGCTTCCAGCTCGAGATGTAGCTCGATCTCGGCCGACAGCTCGCGGTCCACGGTGTCGCTCCGGAACAGCGCACGGAGACGACGCACGAGGCGCGCGATCATGTCGCCCTCAGCACGTGATTCACCGCGCTCGAAAACAGCTTCCACTCCGACCGCTCGGCCGCGAACTGCTTGCGACCACTCGGCGTGAGGGTGTAGAACTTGGCGCGCCGCCCTTCGGGACTCTCGCCCCAGTGCGCGCTGATCCACCCTTTGTCCTCGAGGCGGTAGAGCGCCGGGTAGAGGCTCCCCTGCCCGACGTCGAGGACCTCGGATGAGAGCTGGCGCAGGCGTTTGGAGATTCCCCAACCGTGCAGCGGCCCCAGGACAAGAGCCTTGAGGATCAAGAGATCGAGGGTTCCCTGCAAGAGATCGGCGCGTTCGGCCACACAGCCTCCAGAGAGTGCGATACCTTGTCATTCGACAACACGATGGCCAGAACGGTTGCACGAGGGGGGACCCCGGGGCACCGCCCCGGGGTCAGCCGTGCGGTTCCTGGTGACTCGTCAGGGCTGGCTGACCCCGGGCCGATGGCCCGGGGTCAAAAACAGCCGTATCCTACGCGCTATGCGAACTCCCTTCTCCACCAGCGCTGCGCTGGCTCTTCCGGTGCTCGTTACCGCCCAGGCTCCCGGCCCCGCCGTCCGCCCATTCATTGCGGTGTCGTCCCCCGTCGTGGCCCTCACCCACGTGCGCGTCATCGACGGCACGGGTGCACCGGCCAGGGAGGACCAGACGATCGTGATCTCGAACGGCACGATCGCCGCCGTGGGACCCGCGGCAACGATCGCCGTCCCCGCGGGGGCTGAGGTGAAGGATTTGACCGGCCGCACCGTGCTTCCGGGGTTCGTGATGGTGCACGAGCACATGTTCTATCCGGCGGGCAACGGGATGTATACCGAGCAGGGATGGAGCTTCCCCAAGCTCTACCTCGCGGGCGGCGTGACGACGATGCGCACCGGCGGCAGCATCGAGCCGTATGCCGACCTCAACATCGCCCGGAGCATCGCCGCGGGAACGATGGCCGGTCCGGCAATGGACGTGACCGGCCCCTACCTCGAAGGACCGGGACTGCCGCTGTCACAGGTCCACGCGCTGAAGGATGCCGACGAGGCACGGCGCATGGTGGACTACTGGGCCGACCAGGGAGCGACGTCGTTCAAGGCGTACATGCACATCACCCGCGCCGAGCTGGGCGCGGCGATCGTGGAGGCGCATCGTCGTGGCGCGAAGCTCACCGCCCACCTCTGCTCCGTCACGTTCCGCGAGGCCGCCGACCTGGGCATCGACGACCTCGAGCACGGGTTCCTCGTCGCCACCGACTTCGTCAAAGGGAAGCAGCTCGACGTCTGCCCTGCTTCCGATTCGGTGACGGCGTCGCTCCTGGCCCTCGACCCCAACGCGCCCGCGGCGCACGACCTGATTGCATATCTCGTGTCGAAACGCGTCGCATTGACGTCGACGCTGACCGTGTTCGAGACTTTCGTCCCCGGCCGCCCCCCCGCCCCGGCCGCGGTGCTCGACGCGATGCTGCCCGAAGCGCGCGATCAGTACACGCGCACGCGACTGCGCATCGCGACGTCGCAGGATTCGACCTGGGTGGTGCTGTTCCGCAAGGAGATGCAGCTCGAACGGATGTACGCGCAGGCGGGCGGTCTCGTGCTCACCGGCACCGACCCCACCGGGTACGGCGGCGTGGTGGCGGGATTCTCGAATCAGCGGGCGCTCGAGCTCCTGGTCGAGGCGGGTTTCACTCCACTCGAAGCGATCCGCATCGGGTCTCTGAACGGCGCCATGTACCTGGGACGGATCGACCACATCGGCTCGATTGCGCGAGGCTTGGACGCGGATCTGGTGGTCGTGAACGGCAACCCGGCGGCGCAGATCGCCGACGTCGAGAAGGTCGAGCTCGTGTTCCGTGCGGGCACGGGCTACGACCCGGCGAAGCTGGTCGCGGCGGCGAAGGGCTCGGTCGGGCTGCGCTAGTTCACTGCTGGTCGTAGAGCGCGATTTCCCGGCCCATCAGATACTTGTCGAACCAGTTGAGGATGTGATCGAGCCGCTCGACGCGGTGCTGCGGCTTGCCCGAGCGCGACAGCTCGTGCGATTCGCCGGGGAAGCGGACCATCACCGCCGTTTTTTTCAGATATTTGAGCGCCCGGAACATCGCTTCCCCGCCCTGCGTCGCCGGCGCGCGCAGGTCTTCGTCCCCCAGCACGAACATGATCGGCGTGGTGACGGAGTCGACGTATTGCACCGGAGAGCGGCGCAGGAATTCCTCCGGGTCATGGAACGGCACCGACCGGAACCACGTCGGTGAAAAGAGGGTGAAGTCCGCCGTGTACCAGAAGCCGAGCCAGTCGGCGACGTCGCGCTGCGACACCGCCGCGGCGAAACGGTACGTGTGGCTCACGGCCCAGTCGGTGAGTAGGCCGCCTCCCGAGCCCCCCGTGACGCCGAGCTTCGTCGTGTCGATGTAGCCGCGACGGGCCAGCGAGTCGACGGCAACGAGCAGATCCTTGTAGTCGTCCCCCGGATAGTTGTACTGGATGATGTTGCCGAAGTCCTGCCCGTACGTCGTGCTGCCGCGCGGGTTCGGGTACAGCACCACGTAGCCCTTCGCCGCCATCCACTGCATCTCGTGGAAGAAGATGTAGCCGTACGCCGTGTGGGGGCCGCCGTGGATGTTGAGGATCAGGGGATAGCGCTTCGCAGGATCGAAGCCGGGCGGTTTCAGAATCCACGTCTCGACCTTGCGGCCGTCGAAGCTCGGGTACCAGAAGTCCTCGGGGACCGACAGGGTGAGGCCCGCAAAGAGCGAGTCGTTGACGTGGGTGAGCTGGGTCAGCCTCCTCGTCGTGGCGTCGAGCGCGTAGAGGTCGGTGAGGTGCGTAGGGTCGCTGAGCGTGAGCGCGAAGGTGCGCGCGTCGGGCGTCGCCGACCAGGCGAGCACGGCGTGATCGCCCGTGGTGAGCGGCGTGCGGGCGCCGCTCGCCACGTCGAGCCGGATCAGATTGGAGCGGCCGTGCTCCGTGGTCGCCATCACGACGGACCTGCCATCGGGCGACCACACGATAGAGCCACCACCGCCTCCGCGGGGCGGCGCCTGATCGCCCAGGACACCGGGGCCGATGTCGAAGTCGTAGTCGGCCGTCAGGTTCGACAATTGTCCGGCGCGCCAGATGTAGAGATCCTGCTCCTGGTAGGAGCGCGGCTGCGGCGGATTCACGAATCCCACGAACGCCACGCGGCCGTCCGGGCCTACGACCGGAGCATTCACCGGCCCGTCGATATTCACGACGGTATCGATCGGCCCGCCGGTGGAGGCGACGGAAAACAGATCCTGGTCGGGGCGCCCGTAGTAGTCTTCCACCACGCGCAGCGACACGAAGTAGATGCGGCGTCCATCGGGACTCCACTGGCGGATCGCTTCGTCGAACGCGCCCGTGGTGATCTGGTGCGCGGTCTGCGGCTTGTCGCCCGCCGACGCCGGGACGGTCCAGATGTGGCCGTGCTCGGCGGGGTCGGTGTATCCCTCGTCGTCGCTGCGGAATTCGGCGCGGGTGATCACGCGCACGTCGCTCTTCTTCGGCGCTTCCCCGCCCTTCGCTTTCTGGGCGATCTCCTCGGGGCTCGCGCCGTTCACGAACGCGATCGTGCGCCCGTCGGGCGACCACACCGCGGGCGCCGCGCCGCTCGCGACGTCGGTCAGCTGCACCGCTTCGCCCCCATCGAGCGTCAGGAGGTAGAGCTGGGACCCTGCGTCCCCCACCGGACGGAGGAACGCCAGCGTCTTCGAGTCGGGAGACCAGCGCGGGGCGGCGTCGTGCGGGCCCGCCGTGAGGCGGCGCGGGGGACTCTTGCCGTCGGTGGCGACGACCCAGATGCGTGTTTCGTAGCCGTCCCGCTTCGCATTCACCGTGACGAGGACGTAGGCGACCTGTTTGCCGTCGGGCGACACCTGTGGAGCAGCGACCCAATGAAAGGTGTACAGGTCGGTGTCGGCGATCGCGCGCTGCGCGGCGAGGGGCAGCGTGCCGGGTACGAGGACGGCGAGCAGCAGGGCGGCGCGGACGCGCATGGATCCTCCGGGAGAAGCCCCGAAACTACGGGGCTGCGACCGATCCCGCAGCCTGCGCATCATGTCGACATCCGTCCTCCACCCATGGAGCCATCAT
>DATFSB010000275.1:0-5595 GCA_035262825.1 Gemmatimonadales bacterium
GTCTTCTGCTCATTCGAGGACGCGCAATGAGGACGATCAAAGGGCCGGCCATATTCCTAGCGCAGTTCGCGGGCGATGCGCCGCCCTTCAACTACCTGAAAGACATCGCCGGCTGGGCCGCCGGGCTCGGCTTCAAGGGCGTCCAGATCCCGAGCTGGGATCAGCGCCTGTTCGACCTCAAGCGAGCCGCCGAGAGCCAGACCTACGCGGACGAGGTCAAGGGCATCGTCGCCGAGCGCGGGCTCCAGGTCACGGAGCTGGCGACCCATCTGCAGGGCCAGCTGGTCGCCGTGCATCCCGCCTACGACAGCGCCTTCGACGGGTTCGCAGCGCCCGAAGTTCGCGGTAACCCGAAGGCGCGCGCGGCCTGGGCGGTCGAGCAGATGAAGTTCGCTGCACAGGCGTCGCGCCGGCTTGGGATTACCGAGCACGTCACATTCTCGGGTGCCCTGGCGTGGCCGTATCTCTATCCCTGGCCGCAGCGGCCTGCCGGTCTGATCGAGACGGCGTTCGACGAGCTGGCGACGCGCTGGCGCCCGATCCTCGACGTGTTCGACGAAAACGGCGTCAACGCCTGCTTCGAGATCCACCCGGGTGAGGATCTGCACGACGGGATCACGTTCGAAATGTTCCTCGAGCGTGTGGGCGGACACCAGCGCTGCAACCTGCTGTACGATCCCAGTCACTTCATCCTGCAGCAGCTCGACTACCTCGCCCACATCGACATCTATCACGACCGCATCCGCATGTTTCACGTCAAGGACGCCGAGTTCAATCCGAACGGCCGCCAAGGCGTGTATGGCGGGTACCAGTCGTGGGTCAATCGTGCCGGTCGGTTCCGGTCCCCGGGCGATGGTCAGGTGGACTTCAAGGCGATCTTCTCGAAGCTGGCGCAGTACGACTATCCCGGTTGGGCGGTGCTCGAGTGGGAGTGTTGCATCAAGCACCCGGAACAGGGCGCTCGCGAAGGGGCGAAATTCATCACCGACCACTTGATCCGCGTGACCGATAAGGCGTTCGATGATTTCGGCGGCGCCGGCACCGACCAGGCTGCCAACCGCCGCATGCTCGGGCTCGCCTGACGATGGTCGACACGACAGCGGAGTCTGCAGCGGCACGTCCGCTCCGACTCGGCATGGTCGGGGGCGGGCGCGGGGCGTTTATCGGTGGGGTGCATCGGCTGTGCGCCCGCATGGACGGGCAGTACGAGCTGGTCGCCGGTGCCCTCTCGTCCGACCCCCAACGTGCCAAGGAGTCCGCCGCCGATCTTGGCCTCGTGGCGGACCGCAGCTACACGAGTTTTGCCGAGATGGCGGCGGCCGAGGCGAAGCGCGCCGATGGCATCGATGTCGTCAGCATCGTCACGCCGAACGACAGCCACCATGCCATCGCGCGCGCCTTTCTCGATCGCGGCATCGATGTGATCTGCGACAAGCCGATGACGACGACCATTGAGGACGCACTCGATCTGGTGCAGGCGGTGCGGAAAACCGGGCTCATTTTCGGAGTCACGCACAACTACACCGGATATCCGATGGTGCGTCAGGCGCGCGAGATGGTTGCAACGGGGGAGCTGGGCGCGATCCGGGTTGTCCAGGTCGAGTACGTGCAGGATTGGCTCACGACCAAGCTCGAAGACACCGGACAGAAGCAGGCCGCGTGGCGGGTCGATCCGGCGCGGTCGGGTGTCGGCGGCTGCCTCGGCGACATCGGCACGCACGCGTACAATCTTGCCGGCTTCGTCACCGGCCTCGCGGCGCACGAGATCGCCGCGGACCTGAGCCGGTTCGTGCCCGGCCGCCGGCTCGACGACAACGTGCACATGCTAGTGAGGTTCGAGAACGGTGCGCGCGGTATGCTGTGGTCGAGCCAGGTGGCGCCCGGCAACGAGAACGGGCTGCGCTTGCGGGCCTATGGCGAGAAGGGCGGCCTCGAGTGGAGCCAGGAGCACCCCAATCAGTTGCGCTTCGCCCCGGTGGGCCAACCGCCGCAGGTGCTCTCGCGTGGGGGCCCGAATCTCGGAGCTGCCGCGGCGCGCGCCACGCGAATCCCGTCGGGGCACCCGGAAGGCTATCTCGAGGCGTTCGCCAATCTGTATCGCGATCTGGCGGAACAGATCCGGGCGCGCCGCGCCAAACGGACGCCCGATCCAGCGGCGTTACTCGTGCCGACCGTTGAAGATGGCGCGCAGGGCGTGAAGTTCATTCATGCCGCGGTGGAGTCGAGTGCACAGAATGGTGCGTGGGTGGACGTGCGGCTGACCGCCTGATTGTCGGCCGGTCCGGCGGTCCGGCGGTCGGGCGGTCAAGTGCGTAAAGATGATTCTTGGCGCACGAAAATGGTTGGGTGACCGCGCTTGTACCCCTTAGCGTGCGGCCATGATGCCATACGAGCGGTTCGAGGCCTTCCAGGCCTGCGATAACCTCGTGATCTGCATTTACCGTCACATAAAATCCTATCCCGCAGACGAGCGCTATGGCCTGACGAGCCAGACTCGTCGCGCTGCAGTTTCCACCGCAGCCAATATTGTCGAGGGGTCCGCAAGGCGAGGGTCGGCCGAGTTTCGCCGATTCCTGGATATCGCGTTGGGCTCGATGGCGGAGGTTTCGTACTTGCTTAGAGTTGCCAAGCGACTCGAGTATCTCTCTGAAGAGCAATGGAGACTTGTGGATGAACTACGTGATCGGGCGAGTCGTTTGACTTGGAGATTGTATCAGGCCGTCGCGAAGAAGCGTGCCTAACCCATCGTGTTCTTGACCGCCGGACCGCCGGACCGCCCGACCGCCCGACCGCCCGACCGCCCCGACCGCCTCGACCGCCCTGACCGCCCTGACTGTACGGGCCTCTTGCGCAGCTCTCAAGAAGGTGACGACCTCGGCTGTTATTTCCTGCTGGTGCCCAACGAGCAGATGCCCGCCACTCTGATATCCGATGAAGCGCGCGCCGGGGATATGCTCGGCGCTGTACTGCGATCCGGCAAATGTTTGGTACAGGCAGTCCTGTGCGGAGATAATCAGTGTCGGTGCCTCCACCCGTTCGAGGTCGAAGCGTGTCAGGGCAGGGATCACCGCTCCGTCGTTGATCAACCCCAGGCGCCGCTCGGAAACAGGCAGGATGTGTTCCATCACGACATGCAGGCGCTCACGCTCGAGTGGATCGGCATGCGTGAGGAGCGCCGGCGGCGTCCCGAGGATCATCCGGGTCATGGCCTTTGGCGCCAGGCGCAAGGCGAGCCAGAAGAGGAAGTCGGACCTGAGTGTCAGGTCCATCAGGACGCGGCCGAGCGCGGACATCCGTTGCGGCGATGTGAGCTCGGTTGGGCGTGGCGCATAGAGCGCCGGGACCATGAGGACCAGCGCCGTGACACGATCGGGATGGCGCAACGCCAGCTGCACAGCGGAGGGGCCGCCCGCCGAGGCGCCGAGCACCGCGCAGCGGGGGATCTCGAGCGCGTCCAGAACTGCGGCGTGCGCATCGGCCTGTGCCGCCGGAGACGCGTCCTGCGGTAACGGGGTGCGCAGGTACCCGAAGCGCGAGACGGCGATGGCGCGGAAGCCGCGCTGCACCAGGCTCTCTGCGAGGTCGAGTCCCTGGTCGCACCCACCACCGGCACCGTGGATGACCAGCACCGAGGGGCCCTCACCACGCTCCGCGTATTCAATCTGACTGCGCGCGGTCTCGAGCATCTGGCCGCCGGTGGCGACGCGTTTGCGCGCGCGACCGATCTGTGTCCGGTAGGCGTCGCCGATGTAGGTGATGAACATCAAGACGCCGAGCGTGAGCAGGCCGAGAAGGGCGAGTGTCATGGCACGAATCCTCCCTTGCACTGATAAGCAGGCGAGAATGAATTGAGATTGAATCCTGGATGAGCACCCGACCGCCTGACCACCTCGTCCGCCCCGGCTAGATTTCACCCCCTCCACGAACCCGGAGCCTCGCATGACTGATCGCCGCGCGTTCCTTGGTAGCGTAGGGCTGGGTGCCGGTGCGTTGCTGTTGCCTGACTTTGCACGGGCGGACGTGGATGCAACCGACAGCTGGCTCAACCAGCTCAAAGGCAAGCACCGCCAGTTATTCGACTCGCCCGATCCAGACGGCGGGACGGTGCTGCGGCACTCGCGCGGCTATCTCGATGGCTGGCGCGACGCCTATGGTGTCGCTGAGCGCGACGTTAGCCTCATCGTGACGTTCTACGCACGCACCACGCCGCTGGGCGTGCAGGACGCGATGTGGGAGAAGTACAAGCTCGGGTCCGCGATCAACCTCACCGATCCCAAGACCAGCGCGCCGCTCGCGCGCAACTATTTCGCGCATCCCGAGCCCGGGGATCCGATGGGAGACGGGACGCCCGAGTGCTCGATCGAGTCGCTGCAGCGCCGCGGTGTCCTGTTTCTGCTCTGCAACAACGCGCTACAACGCTGGTCTGCTCGGCTCGAGAAGGACGGGCTGGGGAATGCCAAGGACATTCACGACGATCTCGTCGCCCACGCGTTGCCGGGGGTGGTCGTGGTGCCGAACGTGTTGATCGCGATGACCAAGGCGCACGAGCGCGGCTTCGCGTGCGTACGGTCCTAGAGTTGCGCTGGAAGGTGGTTTCAGAGTTACATCGACAGACAGACGCCTCGCGGCTCTGCTCGTCACGCCGCCGGCTTCACCGCCTCTGATGTCCCACCACCCGCCCACGGCTGCACGCCAGTAAGGGAGCTCCTATGGGATACCAATAGAAACTTCTCCCCCCGTTTCGCTCGTATGTCTTCCGGACCCTGGTATCGCACGTTCACCCCCGGAGGCCAGATGAGCCTCATCAAGAACCCAGGCCGAGTCGTCGGCGCCTGGTATCTGCTCCTCGTCTTCGCAGGCCCGCTGCGCCTCATCTACATCCCCAACAAACTGTTCGTCGCAGGTAATTCGGCCGCGACCGCCAGCAACATTGCGGCGCACCCGTGGCTGTTTCGCGCCGGGATGGTAAGCCTCCTCTTCGGCGCCATCGTCCTGATCTTCCTTACCATGGCGTTCTATCGGCTGTTCAAGGACGTCGATCAACGCCTGGCCGTGCTGCTCGTCGTCACCGGCGGCATCATGCCCGCCCTCATCAATTTCATGAACACGGCGACCGACGGCGTGGTGCTCACGCTCGCCAACGGCACGGGCTTCGCCACCGCCCTCGACGCGGCGCAGCGCGCCAACTTTGTCGGCCTCTTCCTTCACTTTCATCACCAGCAGATCGTGGCAGCCCAGGTCCTGTGGGGCGTCTGGCTCCTTCCGATGGGGCTCCTGACCTACCGCTCGGGCTTCCTGCCGCGCTTCATCGGTGTGTGGTTGCTCATCAACGGCGCGGCGTACGTCATCCTCTGCCTGACAGGGATTCTCTTCCCGGACTATATGGATAGGGTCTTCTTGTACTCGCAGCCCGCACTCTTCGGAGAGCTGGTGATCGTGCTGTGGTTGCTGATCAAGGGGGCACAGATCCCCGCGTCCACATCGGCCTGATTCCCTCCTCTCTATGTAAGGCGCTGATCCCTAAATTGAGTCGCTGATCCCTCTCGCTCTGTCCTCACCCCCTGTCCCCCTCTCCGTTCCGGAGAGGGGGGACTA
>DATFSB010000276.1:0-18223 GCA_035262825.1 Gemmatimonadales bacterium
GTGGTGCACGCGCATTTCTACCAGCCACCGCGCGAGGATCCCTGGCTGGAGGAAGTGGAGCGTGAGCCGTCCGCGGCGCCGTTTCACGACTGGAACGAGCGCATCGACAAGGAGTGCTACCGGACGGTGATCGCCGCGCGGCGCCACGCCGCCGACGGCCGCATCGCCGCCATCGTCAATACCCTGGAATCGATCAGCTTCGACGTCGGCCCGACGCTGCTCGTATGGCTCGAGCGCCATGCGCCGCGCTCGTACGAAGGGATGCTGCGCGCCGACCGGCTCAGCGTGAAGCGGTTCGGCCACGGCAACGCCCTCGCCATGCCGTACCACCACCTCATCCTCCCGCTCGCCACGCGCCGCGACAAGATGACCGAAGTGCGCTGGGGGATCGCCGACTTCCGACGCCGCTTCGGGCGCTCGCCCGAAGGGATGTGGCTTCCCGAAACGGCCGTCGACGAAGAGACGCTCGACGTGCTCGCCGAGGCGGGGATCCGGTTTACGGTGCTGGCGCCTCATCAGGTGGAGGGGGCCTCTGCCGACGGGCTGCCGGGTCGGTACCCGACGAGCGGTGGCCGGCACATCGCGCTGTTCACCTATGACGGCGCCATTTCCAACGACGTCGCCTTCGGCGGGCTGCTGCACGACGCGCGCGCCTGGGCGGACCGGATGGTGGCGCCGGACGCGAACGGCACCCGGCGCGCCCTCGTTGCCGTGGCGACCGACGGGGAGACCTACGGGCACCACCACAGGTTCGGCGAGGTGGCACTCGCATGGATGCTCGATGCGCTGCAGCATCGGTCCGACGTGCGGGTCGAGAACTTCGCCGCCGTGCTGGCCCGGCACGAGCCACGGCACCCGGTGCGCCTCGTAGCGCCGACGTCGTGGAGCTGCGCGCACGGGGTCGAGCGCTGGCGCTCCGATTGCGCCTGCCGCATGGCGCCCGATCCCGCCGGCCGCCCGATGCACTGGCGCGCGCCGTTGCGGCAGGCGCTCGACTGGCTCGCCGGGGAGCTCCACGGCGTGTTCGAGCGCGAGGGAGCGGTGCTGCTCGGCGATCCCTGGGCGGCGCGCGACGCCTACGTCCCCGACGACGCCCTCGAGCGCTCGCGGGTGCCGGCAGGAGCGAATGTCCGGGCCAGGGAGCTGCTCGAGCTCGAGTGGCACGCCCTCAGCATGTTCACGTCGTGCGGGTGGTTCTTCGACGACATCTCCGGGATCGAAGCGCTGCAGGTGCTGCGCTACGCCGCTCGTGCGATCGCACTCGCCGGGCCCGAAGCGGCGCGTTTCGAGTCGGGACTGCTGGAGCGCCTCGCGCAGGCGGTGAGTGGCGCCAACGGCGAACCTACCGGTCGGGATCTGTACCTCTCGCTGGTGCGGCCCCGGTTGCCCGTGGCGGCACGCGTGGCGGCGGGGGCAGTCGCGAGTACGCGGCTCGCACCCCAGGCCGATGTAGAAGGCGGGGCGGCCTACGAGTCGCGCAGCGAGGAACTGGGGACCCGGACGCGCGTCACTGTGCGCAACCGCAGAACGAACCGGGAGGAGACAGTCGAGCTCGGCTGGGTGGAGCCCGACCGGCGTCTCGGCGCGGGGCCTCGATTCACGATTGAGGGGGACGGGAACGACGCCCTGGTGCTCGAGCTGGGAGACCTGCCGGAGCGCTATCGAACTCCTGTCGCCGGCGCCCTGCGGGCGGAAGTGATCGCCCGGACGCTGACAGCGGACGAGCGGAGCCGCTTGGGGTCTGGCACCGCCGCGCTCGGGGATCTGCTCACCGACGGCTTGCTGCGAGCGGTAGCGGCGCTGGCCTCGCTACCCGCCGAGGGGGCGTTGGCCCATGTGCTCGACCTGGTGGACGCCCTGGAGCTGACGGCGGGACACATCCCGTTCGACGTGCAGACGGAGTTCGCCAGAGTGCGGAGTGCCCTCACCCCCGAGCAGGTCGATGTACTGGAGCCCCTGGCGCACCGACTCGGCTTCGATTAGCCAGATAACACCTTAACGACACTTTGCCGCCAGCTCGGTATCTGGGCTTGGAATGCGAGTGTTGCGAAGTTCGGCCTGTTCCGCGTTCTGCTAGAATCCGCAAAACCTCAAATACACATAACTACCGCCGACAGCTATACATCCGGGCATTTGTGCTGCAAGTCACCAAGTATAACATAATACCTTTAATTATATAGCTTTACGTGCATGTTGGCCGGCTGTCTTGTAGTCATTTTCCGACCTATTGTACGCCAAACCCTACGTTGGGGCACACGCCTTGCCCGGGGTGCACGCCGGTCCGGGCTCCGCCCGGTTCTCGTTTCGCAGAATGCATCCACTCAACGGGGGGAGCCCAGTGAAGCGTCTGACCCAGTCTCTTGTTGCAGTCCTGTTCGTCGTCGGCCTGACGAGCAGCGCCGCAGCGCAGTCCAACAGCGGGAGCATCACCGCCACCGCGCAGGTGCAGCAGCCGATCAACGTCAACGGTGCCGTGAATCTGTCGTTCGGCAACGTGTTCCCGGGCGTCAACAAGGCCGTCCTCCTGACCGATGCCGGCGCGGGCCGGTTCGACGTAACCGGTCAGGCGAGCACGCCGGTGAACCTCGCGTACACCGCGCTGCCGACCAATCTCGCCAACGGCGGTAACAACCTGCCGGTGTCGTTCACGTCGGGCTACAATACGTCCAACTCGGCCGCGGGTGCGACGTCGTTCGCTCCGGGGAGCGGGGCGTCCACGAGCCTGTCGGGCACCGGCGCCTTGTTCGTGTTTCTCGGTGGCACCGTGACTCCGGCCGTCAACCAGGCCGCGGGGACCTACACGGGCACCGTGACGCTGCAAGTCACCTACTAAACCAATTCGCGCGCCC
This sequence comes from Gemmatimonadales bacterium, assembly GCA_035262825.1. Lineage (GTDB taxonomy): Bacteria > Gemmatimonadota > Gemmatimonadetes > Gemmatimonadales > GWC2-71-9 > DASTHG01. The sequence goes on from DATFSB010000276.1 coordinate 2,850, forward strand.
CTCTGCTTGTGGAGACGCGCGGGTACTGCGCCGGCAGAGGTCCCCAGGGGCCTCTGTCGGTGTGTCATTCTCAGCCTCTTGAGCTCCGCGTTATGGGCGACTCCCGCCGAGGCGCAGCGGCCGCTGACCGTTCAGGGAGCCCGCTCGCTGACGTTCGGGTCGCTGCTCGCTGGTGTGAACAAGACGGTGCTGCGCACCGACGTCGTCAACGGCGGCCAGCTCGACATCAGTGGTCCCGGTCGCGCCTCGGTTCTGCTGACGTTCACACTCCCCGCCTCGATGACCGGACCGGCGGGAGCGACCCTGCCTCTCAGCTTCGGCTCGAACGACGGTGGCTGGTCGCCGCCGCAGCAGATCGGGACGCAGACCGCGTTCGATCCCCGGGTGCCGTACACGGCGCCGCTCGATCAGAACGGCAAGGTCTCGGTGTACCTGGGCGGCACCGCAAAGCCCACGGCGAACCAGAAAGCCGGCAGCTACAGCGGCACGATCACGCTCACTGTCGTGGTGCTGCCATGAGGCTGGCGCTCGGGATCGTTACCGCGGTGATCGTCGGCGCCACGGGTCTTGCGGGGCAAGGGGTGATGATCGCGCCGCACGCCGTCTTCATCGCGCGTGGCGCGCGCGGCGGATCGGTCACGTTGATGAATCCCGACACGGCGCCGGTCGAAGTCTCGGTCGAGGTGTTCTACGGATACACAGCGACCGATTCCACGGGCCAGTTGACGCTGCGCACCGTTGAGCACCCTGATTCGACACAGCCCTCCGCGGCGGCGTGGCTGCAGGCCTTTCCGCGCCGGCTGACGATCGCGCCGCGAGAGCAGCAGGTGGTGCGGCTGCTTGCGACCCCGCCGGCGGGACTGCCGGACGGAGAGTACTGGGCCCGTCTCGCGTTCACCGCGAAGGCAGGGCAGCTCCCCGTCGGGGGCGTCACCGATACCGCCAGGGTCAAAGTCGGCCTCACCCTGCAGGTACGCACCGTCATCGGCGTCCATTACCGCGCCGGCCTCGTGCGTACGGGCCTGTCCCTCAGCGGATTGCGGGCGGTCCGGCACGGCGATTCGGTCGTGGTCCAGGCGCGACTCGAGCGTCAGGGCAACGCCGCCTATCTCGGTACGGTACACGGCACTGTCGTCGGGCCGAGTGGACAATCGGTCGGCGAGTTTCATGTCCCGGTGACGGTGTTCTTTGCGAACGAGCCGCGCTGGGCGGTGGCGATCGGGAGCGCTCCGGCGGGGCGGTATCAGCTGCAGGTCGAGGTCTCCACTGAGCGCGATGACCTCTCGCAGGAAGTCATGCTGCCGTACCCTGTGGTTCGTGACTCGGTCGAGGTCGCAGCGCCATGAAGCGCCGGCTGGTGGGGTTCGTTCTGCTCGTGGCGGCTCACGCGCTCGCCGCTCAAGGTGCGCCGCGCGCGCTGCCCGACACCGAACGGGCGTTCGGTGCCGCGGACCCGGACTCGAGCGTGTCGCCCGTGTTGATGGAGCTGCGGATCGGCGAGCTCGCCTCCGCCACCGTCCAGGCCTACCGCGTGCGCGGCGAAGCCCTGCTACCTCTGGCGCGGCTGCTCACCCTTGCCGAGGCCCGCTACCACCTGACACCCGACGGCGTGCTCGAGGCCTCGTTGCCGCCCGGCCCGCGCCGCTTCCTGGCGGCCGCGGGACGCGACACGATGTCGCTGGGCGAGCGGCGCGTACAGCTCGAGCCCCAGGCGCGCCTGTTTCGCGACGGCGATCTCTACGTCGGCGTCGACCGGCTGGCTGACCTCTTCGGCACGGCCATTATCGTGGATTGGGGCGAGCTCTCCGCCACGGTGATGGATGTCGCCGTCCTGCCGATCGGCCAGCGGGTGCGCCGGGACGCGGCACGCGCCGCGCTGGCGCGACGCCACGAGGACGATGCCCCCGCTTTCCAACCGGGGGATGAGCCGGCGGGGTGGCATGGTCTGGCGCTCGACTATTCGTATTTCGCCCCCGGCGGCCAGCGGCTCGGTGCCGGGTCGTACGAAGTCACCGCGGGCACCGACGTGCTCGGGGGATCGCTCGCTCTGGGAGCGCGCAGCATCGGCCCCGCGGATGCCGGTGTGGTCCAGGGCGTGGGATCGTGGACGGGGGTGTGGGAGGACCACCGCTGGTTGAAACAGCTGCGGCTGGGTGACGGGCTGTCCACCGGACCGCGTTTGCGCGAGCTGCGCGGGATCGCGCTCACCAACGCGCCGTTCCTGCGCTCGACGGTCGTCGGCAACACCGCGTACCTCGGGCGCGTCGAGCCGGGGTGGTCGGTGGAAGCCTATCAGGACGGTCGGCTGATCGCCGTCGACACCGCCGACGTCGCCGGACACTTCGGGTTCAATCTCCCGGTGCGCTACGGCGAGAACCCCGTCGACTTCGTCGCCTACGGACCGCTCGGCGACGTGCGCCAGTTCAATCGCACTTACCGCGTGTTGAGCGACCTGTTGCCGCAGCGGCGCTTCGAGTATGGAGTCTCGGGCGGAGCGTGCCGCGACCCGCGCTGCCGGGCGAGCGCCAACCTCGATCTCCGCTACGGTCTGACGTCGCGGGTGACGGTCCAGGCGGGCGCCGATCGGTTCTGGCGCGACAGCCTGGGCGATCTGTGGCATCCCTACGCCCAGGTCACTGCCAATCCCACCAATGACTGGGCCGTCGAGCTCGCCGGGGTCGGCAATGCTATGGCGCGGGGCGCTGTGTTGTTCGAGCCGTCGCTCGACGTACAGGTCAGCGCGCAGGCGACCGTGTTCGACACCCGCACCGCTGCCCCGATCGTGACGGTGCCCGGCCAGCGCTCGGCGTGGTCGCTCGCGGCATTCGTGCGACCGGTGCACCGTGCTGGCCTGTTCTATTTCGAAGGCAACCTCGACCAGATCTATGGCCTCGCGGGTGCGACGACGCGCGGGCGATTGGGCGCCTCGGTGCAGCTGGGACCGACGCGCCTGATGCCCTACGCCCGCGCCGAGCGACAGGCGGTTGGACCCGCCGGCCCCGCGGCGACCCAGTCATATGCCGGTGTCAGCGCCTACGTGCTGCCGGTGGCGGGCCGCGGTCCGCTGCTCGGTACCACTTTCTTCCGCGCGACCCTCGAATCCCGGGTTGCCGGCTCGACGGTGTTGAACCAGGCCGCCGTCTTCGCGTCGCGTCCGTTGTGGGCCGGGGTCAGTCTCGAGACCGGCGTGCTGTGGCAACGCGGGACCCGGGGACCGGTCGTCCAACTCACACTCAACACCTATCTCTCGGCGGTGCGCTCCTACACCTCGATGAGCGCCGGCCCGGGGACGCCGACGAGCGTCTCACAGCTGGTGCAGGGGTCGGTGTTGTGGGACCGTGCCGCCGGCGGCTTCACCGCCGCGCCCGGTCCATCCATCGCGCGTGCCGGTGTCGCCGGCCGCGTGTTCCGTGACGACAACCAGAACGGCCGCTACGACCCCGGCGAGCCGCTGCTGACCGGCGTGCGTGTGATCGTGGGAACACGGCCAGTCGTTTCCGACTCGAATGGAGAATTCCGGGTCTGGGACCTGCTGCCCTTCGAGCCGGTGAACGTGCTCGTCGATTCCATGAGCATCGACTCTCCGCTGCTGGTCCCTGCCTTTGCCATTGCGACGCTCGTGCCCAATCCGAATCGTTTCCGCCCGCTGGATGTCCCGATCGTGGCGGCCGGGGTGATCGAGGGTCGGATCTGGCGCGTCGCCGGCGGAGCGCGCGAGCCGGTCGGTGCGATCCCGCTCGTCCTCATCGACCATCGCAGCGGCACGCGGCGCCACTTCGCCGCGTTCTCCGACGGCACGTTCTATCTGATGGGTGTGAAGGCCGGAGACTACGAGTTGACGGCCGAAAACGGCGCGATGACGGGTTCGGTACGGTTCACGCTCACGGCCGACGCCGCCGCCACGGGTCGCTCGGGGTTGGAGCTGGTGCTCACTGCCCGCTGACGGGGCGTCGCTCGAGGCTCCAGCGTAGCGCGGGCGGCGTCACGAGCGTCGTGACGATCACCATGATCACGACCGCGGAGTACGTGCTCCGGTCGATCACCGGTGTCCCGCCGATCGTCAGTCCCAAGCCGATATTCGCGAAGATCAGCCCCACCTCGCCGCGCGGGATCATGCCGAGGCCGATCGTGAGCCGGTCGAGCCGGCCGCCGATGGCCCCGAGCGCGCATGCCTGCTTGCCGGCGATGGCGGCCATCGTCAGGAGCGCAGCCAGTCCCAGAATTTCCGGGTGGGCGAACGTCGTGAGGTCGACGCGCATGCCCATCAGCACGAAGAACAGCGGGACGAGAAACGTGCCGATCGGTTGCAACAGCTCTTCGAGTGTGCGCTCGCCGCGCTCGGTGAAGGGCCGGTAGTGGACGTCCTCGAGGATCAGCCCCGCGGCGTAGGCGCCGACGATTGCGGCGAGCCCGATCAGCGCCGCCACATAGCTCAGCGCGAAGCAGAACACCAGTGCGGTCGCGAGCAGCACGCCGCGGCCGTGTAAACGCGACGCGATTCCGAACAGCCGGGGTGAGAGCACCCGCCCCAGCGCGAGCGCTCCACCGAGAAACAGCACCGCTTTGACGACGATGAGCCCCGCGCTGCCGAAGGCCATCGGCGTGCCGGCATTGGCCGCGGCGATGATGCCGCTCAGCACGGCGAGGATGACCAGCCCGAACACATCGTCGACCACGGCGGCGCCAAGAATGACGCGCGCTTCCGGGGTCGTGCTCTTGCCGAGGTCCTTCAGCACGCGGGCGGTGATCCCGACGCTGGTGGCGGTCAGTGTGGCGCCGAGAAAGGCGTGGGCGTACCAGCTCTCGCCCGGGAGGAGCATGCCTCCGACCAGCCACCCCAGGACGAATGGCGCGATGACGCCCAGCGTCGCCACCAGGACCGCCGTTACACCGACCTTCATCATGTCGCCGACGGTGGACTCGAGACCGACCTCAAACAGCAGGATGATCACGCCGATTTGTGCGAGCGTTTCGAGCGTCGCGTTCGATTCGAGCCCCTGTAACCCCGTGATGCCGATCAGGCCGAGGTTGCCGAGCAGCACGCCCGCGACGAGCTCGCCCAGCACGGCGGGTTGCCGGGCGCGCGTCGCGAGATCGCCGCCGAGCTTCGCTGCGGCGAGGATGATCGCGAGCCCACCGAGGATCGTCGGCATGGCGCCCAAGCTAGCCCAGCGCCGCCGCGATCCGCAGGGCTTCCCCGACCGACCACGCCTGAAACGGGCAGCCACGTGGTGTGAAGGGCGGCTCGGCGTCGGCGATTTCCGAGATGTGTCCCAGCCCCGCCTGATCGAGATGGAGCATCAGGGGGTCGAGAAAGCGTCGCCGGGCAGCCGCCCGTGTTGCCGGCGTGTCGCCGTGCACCCGTAGCCACGCGTCGACGAACGGTCCCAGGAGCCAGGGCCACACAGTTCCCTGGTGATACGCGGCGTCGCGCGCGCGGGCGTCACCCTCGTAGCGCGGATGGTAGTCGGAGTCGCTCGGGTCGAGGGTCCGCAGCCCGAGCGGGGTCAGGAGGCGCTGCTCGACCAGCGCGACCACACGCGCCGCCAGCTCTCCTTCGAGCAGCGCCAGCGGGAGCCCGCCGACGGCGAGGATCTGATTGGGGCGCACGCGAGGTTCCGCCTCTCCGCGCCGATGGTCGACGTCGATCACGTCGTAGAGGCACCCCTGTTTGGCATTCCAGAACCGTTCCGCGAACGTGTGGCGGCCGCGCTCGAGCGGAGCCAGCCACCGCTCGTCCGTCGCCGCCCCGATGGCGAGTGCATTGAGCCACAGGGCCTCGACTTCCACGGGCTTGCCGACGCGTGGCGTGACCATCCGGCCGCCGATCTTGACGTCCATCCACGTCAGCGCCACACCGGGTGCGCCCGCGGCAAGCAGTCCGTCGGAATCGAGCTGAATACCGTGGCGGGTGCCGCGGGCGTACGCCGTGAGAATCTCTTGCACGGCGTCGAGCAGCCGCTGTCGCTCCTTGCGCGGAATGGCGGGGCGTACGGACGTCGCGGTGCGGAGCAGGGCGTCTACGGCGATGACGAACCACAGCGAAGCGTCGACCGACGTGTACTCCGGTGCACCGCTCTGCTCGACGAACTGGTTGGGGAGCATTCCAGCTGAAAGCGTCCCCGCCCAGACGCCGAGGACATCCCGCGCGTCTTTCCGGCGACCGGTCGCGAGGCAGAGTCCGCGCAACGCGATACCCGTGTCGCGGCCCCAGTCGGTGAACCACGGATACCCGGCGACGATCGTCTTGCCGCTCCCGCGGCGCACCACATAGGCGTCGGCCGCCCGGTGTAGACGCGACGGGAATTTGGCGCGACGCCGCGCTTCGATGCGGCGCGTTGTCGCCAGCCACCGTCCCAATGATTGGTGGAATGTGGTCGCTTCCGCGGCGTGTCGCGGCGCGGTCAACACCAGCGTCGCCTCACGTGCGGACAGGTCCCACTCGAACACACCGGGAGCGCCGAGATCTTCGCGCGCGTCGAGACCGCGCGCCTCTTCGTCCTCGTAAAGAAATTGCCGGTACCAGACCGGATTGTGGCGATAGCGGCCGTTGGACCGGGCGAGGATCGCCGGGAGCGAGGTATACGGCCGCCACAGCACGCGGTCGCCGCTGGTCTCGGCGTCGAACCGGAACACCGCGTTCTCGTGATGCAGCGCGTGCAGGTCCCGGCCGGAGATCAGCGGACGCACCGACAGGCGGCAGCCGGGTCGCGATGTCGTGAGCCGCCAGGACAGCACGACGGCGGGAATATCGGGGGCGAGCAGAACGGCGTGCTCCAGCTCGAGCCCATCCCCGACAATGAGCGTCCACTGCGGCCACGGATCCGGTGTGAACGCGGAGAGGGCGATCCCGCGCTCGGGCACCGTGACGCCGGGAGCGTAGTGCTGACTGGTGATCGGAATCCGGACACCAGCGACATCGAGCCACGCCTCGACGCCGTTGACGAGAATGACGCGGCCGGTCGGCGGGCTCGTCGCCGTCATGAGCAGGGCGTGATAGCGGCGGGTGCGGATCCCGCTCACCGTTCCGGAGGCGTAGGCTCCGCGGCCGTCGGCCTCCAGCCATTCACTCATGGCGCCGAGCGGCGTCGCGCGCACTCCGCGAAGAACTTCACCGCGAGAGACGTCCACCCCGTCTGATGCGATGCCCCGAGCCCCCGCCCGGTGTCCCCGTGGAAGTACTCGTGAAACAGCACCAGATCGCGCCAGTGGGGATCGCCGGCGTAGCGCGGGTCATCGCCATGACAGGGCCGGCGGCCCGCCGCGTCGCGCAGGAACAGGCTCGCGAGCCGGCCGGCGAGGTCCCGCGCGACGGTCCCGAGCCTCACCTGACGCCCTGACCCCGTGGGGTACTCCACCTGCAACGTGTCGCCGTAGAAGTGATCGTAGCGCTCCAGCGCTTCGACGATGAGATAGTTGAGCGGAAACCACACCGGCCCGCGCCAGTTGGAGTTCCCGCCGAACAGCTGCGTGGTCGACTCGCCCGGGACGTAGCCGACTTCGTAGTGGGCGCCCTGCAAATCGAAGACGTACGGGTGCTCGCGATGCACCGCCGAGATGGAACGGATGCCGTGCGGCGAGAGAAACTCCCGCTCGTCGAGGGCGTAGCGCAGCACGCGCGTGAGTCGCTCGCGTGTGGGAATCGACAGCAGGCGGTGGCCGTGGCCGTCGCCGCCCTTCAGATGCATGGCCGTGATGCTCTCATCGAGGTCGGGGGTGTTGTCAAGAAACCACTGCATGCGCTTGCGGAAGCCCGGCAGGCGGTCGATCACCTCTTCCTCGAGGATCTCGCAGGCGATGAGCGGCAAGAGTCCCACGGCGGAGCGTACCCGTACCGGAACCGTCACGCCGTCGGCGCGCAGCTGGTCGTAGTAAAACCCGTCCTGTTCGTTCCACAAACCGGTGCCGCCGACGTGATTAATCGCGTCCGCGATGGCGACAAAGTGCTCGAAGAATTTCGAGGCGACGTCCTCGTAGGCCGCGTCGTCGCGCGCCAGCTCCAAGGCCATCGACAACATCGTGGCGCAGTAGAAGGCCATCCACGCGGTGCCGTCCGCCTGTTCGATATGGCCCCCGCCGGGCAGCGGCTTCGAACGATCGAAGGCGCCGATATTGTCGAGGCCGAGAAAACCACCGGCGAACAGGTTGTTCCCCTCGGGGTCTTTGCGATTCACCCACCAGGTGAAGTTGAGCAGCAGCTTCTGGAACGTGCGGGCGAGGAACAGTCGATCCCGCTTCCCGCGCTCGCCCGTCATCTTGTACACGCGCCAGCAGGCCCACGCGTGCACCGGCGGGTTCACATCGCCGAACGCGAACTCGTACGCCGGGAGCTGGCCGTTGGGATGCTGGTACCACTCGCGCAACAGCAGCACGAGCTGCTGCTTGGCGAATGCGGGATCGATCGCCGCGTACGGAATCATGTGGAAGGCGAGATCCCAGGCGGCGTACCAGGGATACTCCCAGGTGTCCGGCATCGAGAGCACGTCGCGATTGTAGAGCTGCGTCCACTCGCTGTTCCGTCCCCCCAACCGGGCGGGCGGCGGTGCGGGCTGCGCGGCGTCGCCTTCCAGCCACTGCTTCACGGCGTAGTAGTAGAACTGGCGCGACCAGAGCAGCCCGGCGTAGCACTGGCGGGCGGCATTTTGCTCGTCGGCCGTCGCCAGCTGGTGCACGAGATCGGCGTAGAACTCGTCCGCTTGCCGCTGTCGCTCCGAGAACAGCGCGTCGAACGCGGCGCCGAACGGCTCGACGAGACGGCCGCCGGCCTCACGCAAGCGAAGGCGCACCACCACCGTGCCTCCCGCTGCAACGTCGAGCCGATAGTGAAACGCCGCTTTCGTGCCGACACGCGCCGGATTCACCGCGGCCGGGCGGCCGTCGACCACGTACGCGTGGAACGCGTCTTTGACGTAGGGCGTCGCGCTTGCGACACCGAACAGCCGCGCGCTATTCGTCTCATTCTCGGTGAACAGCAGGTCGGGGGTGCCGGCTGTCGCTTCGGCCGACAGCCGAAACGTCCCGAGCGTCGGATGCTCGGCCAGAATCGTCAGCCGATCCTCGGCCGACAACCGGCCGCGGCCCGGATATCCTTCGCCGGTTCGCCCCCACGACCAACTGTTGCGCAGCCAGAGAGTCGGCAACAGGTGGATCGTCGCCGACTCGGGTCCGCGGTTCGCGAGTGTGATGCGAATCAGGATGTCGTCGGGGGCGGCCTTGGCGTATTCGGCGAACACGTCCCAATACCGATCGTCAGCGAAGACGCCGGTATCGGCGAGCTCGAATTCGGGCTGAGTGATCCCACGACGCCGGTTTTCCTCGAGCAGCTGGGCGTACGGAAACGCCGCCTGCGGGTACTTGTACAGCGCCCTGGCGTACGAATGTGTCGGTGTCGCGTCGAGGAAGTAGTAGCACTCCTTGACGTCTTCGCCGTGATTGCCTTCGTGGCCCGAGAGGCCGAAGAGCCGCTCCTTGAGGATCGGATCACGGCCGTTCCACAGCGCGAGGGCGAAGCAGAGCCGGCCCTCCCGATCGGTCAGGCCGAGGAGCCCGTCTTCTCCCCAGCGATAGGCGCGGCTACGGGCGTGGTCGTGCGGGAAGTAGGACCAGCAGTCGCCGTCCGCCGAATAGTCCTCGCGCACGGTCCCCCACTGGCGCCCGCTGAGGTACGGACCCCAGCGCTTCCAGTTCTGCGTGCGCGCGGCGTCCTGCGCGAGTCGTTGTCGCTCCGGGTCGGTCGGCACGCGTCAGGCGGTGGCCTGCGCCTTCAGCTGCTTCACGATGCCGCGCTCTTCGGCGATCGACCAGAGCCGCTGCTGCAGCAGTTTGCGCCCGCGGTGAATACGGGAGCGCACCGTGCCGAGCGGCACATCGAGCGTCTGCGCGATCTCCTCGTAGGAGAAGTCCTGCACGAAATACAGCGCGCAGGCGACGCGATACTCGTCGGGGAGCGCTTCGAGCGCCATGACGATCGACTCGGCATCGAGCCGGGACAGCAAAGCGCCCGCCGGATCGTCGGTCTGGTTCTGCAGGCCGAGCTCGGTCGTTTTTCCATACAGGTACAGAGAGGGGAGGTGCTCGAGATCGACGGTCTCGCCCTGGCGGCGCTGCTTGCGAAGTTGGCCGTAGAACGCATTCACCAGGATCCTGTAGAACCAGGCCTTGAAGTTGGTTCCCGGCTTGAATTGCGCGAACGCTTTGAGCGCCAGCAGCGCGGCGTCCTGCACCAGGTCCTCGGCCTCCGCCCGGTTGTGCGTGAGACTGTAGGCCAGTCCGTAGGCGCGATCGAGCACCGGGACCAGCTCGGTCTCGAACGCGGTCGGCGCTGCGGTCACGAGGTGTGGGCCCGGCGGATGGCCTCCTGCACCCGGTCGACGAGACCCGGCGGGACGTCGATGCGGGTGAGCTTGCGGCGCAGCTCGGCAACGAAGGTGGTCTCGAAGCGGTACTTCGAGGTGCAGGCGGTACAGACGGCGAGGTGCTCCTCCACCAGCCGCCGCTCCCGGGCGGTAAGGCGGCGATCGAGGTAATCGTCGAGGCGGGCCAGGGCGTCCGCACACTCGTACGGGCGCGGCGACCAGGGCCAGTGCCAGCGGGCCATCAGCGCACTCCGATCACGGGGGAGGGGTCATGGTGCAGGGAAATATGTGGGAATCGCGCGGCAGCGGCTCCGGGCCAATAGACGTAGAATGTCGGTGAGGTGGTAGAGGTTCCCGGGAACCAACTTCGCCCGGCGGGCATTGTGAGGGGCGAAACCGACGATCACTGGAGGCGAACGTGGTGCAGCAGATCCGGATCGGGAACCTGGCGGTGTGCATGCTGCTGGCGGCGGCCCAGATCGGTGCGGCCCAGGGCATGGCCCGCGATACGACGAAAGGGTGGCACGCGATGCAATTCAAGAAGCCGGCTGACGCCGCGCTGCGGCAGACGCTGACTCCGGAGCAGTATCAGGTGACGCAGCACGAGGCGACTGAGCCGCCGTTCCACAACGCCTTCTGGGACAACCATCGCCCCGGGATCTACGTCGACGTGGTGTCCGGGGAGCCGCTGTTCAGCTCGCTCGACAAATTCGATTCCGGCACGGGGTGGCCCAGCTTCACGAAACCGCTCGATGCCGGCAACGTGCAGCAGAAATCCGACCATACGTTCTTCATGACGCGCACCGAAGTGCGCTCCACCCACGCCGATTCGCACCTCGGCCACGTGTTCGACGACGGCCCGGCACCGACCGGCCTGCGTTACTGCATCAACTCTGCGTCCCTGCGGTTCATTCCGGTGGAGGAGCTGCAGGCGGCGGGGTATGGCCAGTACGTGCACCTCTTCAAGACGGCGCGGGCGGACACGACGCGGGACTAGAGCAAATGCGGGGGCCGCGGCTTGGTCGAGCCGGGCCCCCAGTCTCGTACGCTGTCCTCGTCGTCCGCCTCCCGCACGTCCCGCTCCGCCTGCTCCAGCTCGTCATAATCGATCGACTCGCGCGCGCCCGGCCGGGCGCGAGAGCGGGCGTTCGTTCCGCCGAACAGGAACCACCCCAACAGGATCAGCAGGACGGCGATACCGGCGAGGAGCGGGATCAGACGTCGAGATTCCGCACGAACCTGGCGTTGTCCTCGATGAAGCGGCGGCGCGGCTCGACCTCGTCGCCCATCAACGTCTCGAACAGCTGCGAGGCCTCGAGCGCGTCCTCCATCGTGACCTTCAACAGGGTGCGCTTGGGCGGATCCATCGTCGTGTCGCGCAGCTGCTCGGGGTTCATTTCGCCCAGACCTTTGTAGCGCTGGATCAGGACGTTACCCCTGCCTTCGACGCCGTTGGAGAGACGCTTCACGGCTTCCTCGCGCTGCTTGTCGTCGTAGGCGTAAAACTCCTCCTTGCCCCGGGCGACGCGGTACAGCGGCGGCTGCGCGATGTAGACGTAGCCGGCGTCGATCAGCTGCTTCATCTCCTTGTAGAAGAAGGTGAGCAGCAGCGTGCGGATGTGCGCGCCGTCGACGTCGGCGTCGGTCATGATGATGATCTTGTGATAGCGCGCGTCCTCGATCTTGAAGTCCTCCCCCACGCCGGTCCCGATGGCGGTAATGATGGTCCGGATCTCTTCGTTGGAGAGGACCTTGTCGATGCGCGCCTTCTGCACGTTGAGGATCTTGCCGCGCAGCGGCAGGATCGCCTGGAAGCTGCGGTCGCGACCCTGCTTCGCCGAGCCGCCGGCGGAGTCGCCCTCCACCAGGTACACCTCGCACAGCGTGGGATCGGTGAGCGAGCAGTCGGCCAGCTTGCCGGGGAGCATGCCGCCGTCGAGCGCGTTCTTGCGCCGCACCAGCTCGCGCGCCTTGCGCGCCGCTTCGCGCGCCCGCGCCGCCGAGACCGCCTTGGCGATGATGGTGCGCGCGACGCTGGGGTTCTTGTCGAGGAAGTCGCCCAGTGCCTCGTTCACGACGCTCTTGACGATGCCTTCGACCTCGGAGTTGCCGAGCTTCGTCTTTGTCTGCCCCTCGAACTGCGGGTCCTTCACTTTCACGTGCAGGACGGCCGTGAGCCCTTCGCGCACGTCGTCGCCGGAGAGGGTGAACTCCTCCTTCTTCAGGAGGCCGTCTTTCTTGGCCCACTCGTTGATGGTGCGCGTCAGCGCCGACTTGAATCCCGTGAGGTGGGTGCCGCCTTCGTGCGTGTTGATGTTGTTGACGAAGGAGAACGTGTTCTCGTTGTAACCCTCGTCGTATTGCACCGCGCCCTCGACCTCGACGCCTTCGCGCTTGGCCTCGAAGGCGATGATCTTCTGGTGCAGGGGCTTGCGGCTGCCCAGCAGCCACTTCACGAACTCGACGAGCCCGCCCTTGTAGAGATAAGTCTCGGTCTTCTTGGAGCCCTTGCGCTCGTCGTCGAGCGTGATCTGCAGGCCCTTGTTCAGGAACGCGAGTTCGCGCAGCCGCGTGGCGATGGTGGCGAAGTCGAAGCGCGTCTCGGTGAAGATGCTGTCGTCGGGCAGGAACCAGACGGTCGTCCCGGTGCCCTTCACCTTGCCGATCACCTCCAGCTTCTTCTTCGTCTCGCCTCTCTCGAACGCCATGTGGTGCTTCTTGCCGTCGCGGTCGACCCACACCTCGAGCTTCTTCGACAGCGCGTTCACCACCGACACGCCCACGCCGTGCAACCCGCCGGAGACCTTGTACGTGCTCTTGTCGAATTTGCCGCCAGCATGCAGGACCGTCAGCGCGACTTCGACGCCCGGCTTCTTCTCGGTCTTGTGGATGTCGACGGGAATGCCGCGGCCGTTGTCGGCGACCGTGATGGCGTTGTTCTCGTGGATCGTGACGTCGATCTTGGTGCAGAAACCGGCGAGCGCCTCGTCCACCGAGTTGTCCACGACTTCGTAGACGAGGTGGTGCAGGCCGCGGCCCGACACCGAACCGATGTACATCGCCGGACGGCGCCGCACCGCCTCCAGGCCCTTGAGGACCTGAATCGCATCGGCCTGGTAGTCGCCGTTGCCGTTCTGTTTTGCATCTCTGGGAGTCGGCTTCTTCGGTTTCGCCATGGGTACCGGTTAGAGCAAGCGGATGGTCTTGATCCGTCCCGCGCCGCGGCCCGCGTTTACGCGCGCCATCAGATCGGGCATCATGAGCTGCAATTCGTTACGCCAGGCGCTCGTCGCGACCCGCACGAACAGCGTGCCGTCGGGGGACACCGATTCGGCTCTGGTGACCGCCGCGACTTGCGGCCCCACGAGCCGCGCCCACTCGGCCACGACCTGTGCCTGAGCCAGACGGGCTCCCAGTCCCGACCGGGCGAGATACCCCTGCAGGGCCTCACCCACGGCCATCGGCGCGCGCCGTTTCCGCTCCTGGTCGGTCATCTGGGAAGGGTCAAAAAGAGCGCCTCGGAAAGCCCTAGTAAATTACCCGGAAATTGTTGTCCCGTCAATACTTAAGTTGTGTTGGAGGGACTCCCGATTTGCCGTACTGACAAGGGCTTGGAAGGGGGGTCAGGGACCGCGCACGACGACGAAGGTATCGAGGCCGCCGACGTACCCGGTGATGTCGCGGGCGGTGAGCCGGACGGCCACGCGGTCGCCCAGGACGTGTCCATTGCGCACCGCCGCCCGAAACGAGGCGAGGAACGTGGGCTCGAGCAGCCCGTCGGCGCCAAGCGGGGGCGCCGAGTCGACCGATAGCCAGACGGAGTCGATCCCGTCGGGGTCGTCGGCGCGCAATGAGCCCGTGAGAGTATCGGGGGAGCGCACCGAATCCTGGTTGATGAAGATGGCGAGCTGCGGCGGGCCGGGCCGCTCGCGGTCTGCCTGGCACGCATAGGTCGCGGCCCCTGCCACCACCAGCAGGGTCAGCGTCCTTCGAAGCGTGCCGGTCGCTTTTCGAGAAATGCGGTGGTCCCTTCTTTCATGTCGTGCGTCGCGGCGAGCAGGCCGAAATGGTTCGCCTCGAGCAGCAGCCCTTCGTCCAGCGTCATTTCGACGCCCTGGTCGACGGCTTCGAGGCAGAGTCGGATGGCGAGCGGCGCCATCGCGAGCATACCCCGCAGCATCTTTTCCGATTCGGCGAGCAGCTCGGCCGCAGGGACGACCTTGTTGACCAGGCCGATGCGATGCGCCTCCTGGGCGTCGATCATCTCGCCCGAGAGGATCAGCTGCAACGCAACGCCCTTGCCGACGAGTCGCGGCAACCGCTGCGTGCCGCCGTACCCCGGCGCGATGCCGAGCTTGACTTCGGGTTGGCCGAATTTCGCCGTGTCGCTGGCCAGCCGCAGGTGGCAGGCCATCGCCAGCTCGCACCCTCCGCCGAGTGCGTAGCCATTCACCGCCGCGATGACCGGCTTGCCGCACGTCTCGAGCCGCCGCAGCACGCCCTGGCCGCGCATGGCCCGCGCCTTGCCGTCGAACGGTCCCTGGCGCGACAGGTCTCCGATGTCGGCGCCGGCGATGAACGCCTTCGGCCCCGCGCCGGTGATGATCGCGCCGCGGATCTCGGGGGCCGTCGTGATGCGCTCGACGGCGTCGGCGAGCTCGGCCATCACCTGGTCGTTCAAGGCGTTGAGTTTGTCGGGGCGGTTGACGGTGACGAAGGCGACGCCGTCGCGAATGTCGAACAAGAGAGTCTGGTAGGTCATTGGGCAATGGTAATTGCGGATTGCGGATTGCGGAATGCGGATTTTCAAGGCGAGTCAACTCTGCAATCCGCAATCCCGAAATCCGCAATAAGTTTAGTCGCATGACGATCCAAGCAATCACGTGGTCGCCTTCCGGCGCCGTGCGCATCGTCGATCAGCGGGCCCTCCCCGACTCGCTGGTGCATCGCGATCTGGAGACGGTCGACGACGCGGCCACCGCCATCCGCACGCTGCAGCTGCGTGGTGCGCCGCTGATC
>DATFSB010000277.1:0-5385 GCA_035262825.1 Gemmatimonadales bacterium
TCTCGACGCGCAGTACCTCGGCGAGCGGCACTACCGCGTGGCGGTCGAAGTGCAGCGCATTCTGCAGCGCTACAAGGATCTCCAGGACATCATCGCGATTCTCGGCATGGACGAGCTGTCGGAGGAGGACAAGATCCTCGTCGCGCGCGCCCGCCGCGTGCAACGCTTCCTGTCGCAGCCGTTCTTCGTGGCGTCGCAGTTCACCGGCCGCGAAGGGAAATACGTGAAGCTCGAGGATACGATCGCGTCGTTCGAGCGCGTCGTCGCCGGGGAGTTCGATCAGCTGCCCGAGCAGGCGTTCTACATGGTGGGCGGCATCGAGGACGTGGTCGAGCAGGCCAAGCAGCTGGCGTCCGCCTGATGCACGTGACGCTGATCGCCCCCGACCGGTCGTTGTTCGACGGCGACGCCACGAGTGTCGTGGCGCCCGCCTACGACGGGCTGGTGGGGATTTTGCCGGGACACGCACCGTTTCTCACGTTGCTCGGAACGGGTCCGCTCACGATCACGCAGGGCGGATCGAGCAACCGGTTCACGGTGGACGGTGGTTTCTTGCAGGTCGTCGGCGATACCGTGCGGGTCGTTGCCGAACGCGCCGACACATAACTCAACCTCGGAGGGTTGGATGAAGCGCGTCGCACTTTCTCTGGTTGCGCTGATCGCGATTGCCGGGGCCGGCTCCTTGTCGGCGCAGGGTGTCCGGCTCGGGATCGGCGGTGGGCTGGTGTTGCCGACGGGGGATTACAAGACCGTCGACAAGATGGGCTGGCTGGTTGGGGCCGATGCGACCTACTGGCTGATGGGTGCACCGGTCGGCATTCGTGTCGAGGGTCAGTACAGTCAGACCAGTCACAAGAACGGCGTCGACGGCAATTCCAAGATCATCGGTGGCCTGGGTGAGTTGGTATACGCCTTCGGGCAGACCAACGACCAGATCCGTCCTTACATCCTGGGCGGCGTCGGAATCTTCAACGTCAAGGTGACCGTCCCTTCGGCGAGCTTCGACTCATCGGAGACGAAGGTCGGCTTCGGTGGCGGCGCCGGTGTGGCGTTCAAGCTGGGCACCGGTGGCACGCGGTTCTTCGTGGAAGGCAAATTCATGACGGTGAGCACCTCAGGGAGCTCGACGACCTTCCTGCCGGTCCGCGCCGGGTTCCGGTTCGGCAAGTAACCGAGCAGGTTGTGGCCATCCCCCGGGCGCGGCTCCCGCGTCCGGGGGATGTGTTGTCTTGGCGGCAGGAGATCCGTTTTCGGTCCGACGGCGTTCTATAGAGAGCAGCTCGTCCGGCTTGTCCACCGTGGACATCTAGGAGGGACCATAGCGATGCAGCACAGTCTCCGCAGGTTCGCCGCGGCTCTGGCGCTGAGCCTGGCGCCGGCGCTCGCGACCGCGCAACACAGCATGGGCCACATGGAAAACCCGAAGCACGAAGTCGGCGTCGATGTCATCGGGTTCTATCAACACCAGTCCGTTCCCGGCGGATTCAATCACGTCGTGATCATGACGCCGGTGGATCTGCGGGCCGGGTTCCTGTCGGGCGACAAGCTCAGCGTCGAGGCCCGCCTCGTGTTCCAGTACGACAGCAAGGGCGGCGTCGACACGCTGACGCTGGCGGCGAAATCGTCCTACGTCTTTACGCCCGACCTCAACCTGTTGTGGGGATTCCAGAGCAACAAGCACGGTCCCTACTTCACCGCCGGCGCCGGGGTGAATCTTCAGAACTTCGGTGCGTCGAGGACTCAGTTCGGATTCAATGGCGGACTCGGGACGCGGGTGCCGTACGAAGCGGGCGTCATCCGTCTCGAGGCGTTCGCGCAGTACCTGTTGAAAAACGCGGGCAAAGGTCTCCCCAACACACTCAACGTCGGCGCAAGGGTCGGGCTCTCGCTCTGGCACTGAACCCAAAGGCGTGAGCGGTGAGCGGTGAGCGGGAGGCGGCGATGTTGTGGCGATCCCGCTCACCGCTTGCGCCTTATCAGATGTGAGTCCCGTCACCAGATCTTAGCGCACTGCGCCGCACGGCCGGAACGGTTTGCAGGCCCTCGGGTAGGTGGAGAGTCGCCGGCGGGGGCCGGTGGCGGACTTCGTCTGCCAGGGAGACTCTCATGAACATGCGACGATGGTTACCTGTCGTGTTGTCGCTCGGTTTGTTTGTTCCTGCGATCGCTGGTGCGCAGGCGACCGGCACTACGACCTTCAACGCGCCGTACCGCGCGTTCAACAACAGTGAGTTCGGACTGCTGCTCAGCTTTCCCAACGGCGGCGGGACCGCGTTCGAAGGCGTGTACCGCCTGGCGTCGGATCGCTTCGATATCGGATTCAAGGGCGGCATGTTCGACCCCTCGGGCGCGGGGTCGGCGGTGCTGTTGCTCGGCACCGAAGCCCGGGAGCGCGTGCTCACGCATTCGCAGGACTTTCCGCTCGACGGCGCACTGATTCTTGGCGTCGGCGGCAACTTCGTGTCGGGGGCTTCGGAGCTCATCATTCCCGTCGGTCTGTCGCTCGGGCGGCGGCTCGATACACAGAGCAGTGTGAGCATCGTTCCCTACGTCCAACCGACGATGTTTCTGACGGTGGACGGCGGATCGAGCGTGCTGTTCGCGCTCGGGCTCGGCTCCGATTTCCGGCTCAGCCGCTCGTTCGACCTGCGCGTTTCGGCCGGTCTGGGGGATGTCGAGGGTGTGTCAATCGGAGCCGTGTGGGTGCACTGAACCGACACACGGTTGACAACTCGAGGGACTCGCTTCTACCGTTGGCGCAGCAGTCATCGTGGTTCTCTTCCGCATCCGGAGGGATGGCATGAAGCGAGTACTCCTCGTCGTCCTGGCGGGCGTCGGGTTGTCAGGCCCGGTGTCCGCGCAATGGCTGGGGATGCCGGTGTGGAACAGCCCCAAGGGGGGCACCGGGGTCACCATCAGCGGCGACTACGGGAAACCGAACGCCGACTGGGGGAAGGGCAACGCGTTCGGTGCGCGCGGCACGCTGGGGCTGGGCAGTCTGAGCGCGACGCTCGGTTTCGCCTCGTGGAATCCCGCCGGCACCGGCCCGACGGCGAAGTCGATCGGCGGCGACGCGGCGTTTCGCGTCATCGGCGGCAGCCTGCTCCCGATCAATATCAATCTGCTCGTCGGCGGCGGTCGAACGACCGCGAGCGGCGCGCCGGCGATCACTACGATCGTGGCGGGCGGTGGGGTGAGTCTCACCCTCCCGACGCCCGGCGTCTCGCTGGAACCCTACGTCTCCCTCGCCAATCGCTGGCATCACGTGGGGTCCTCGGGTCTCACGCCGTCGCAAACGAACTCGGGCTTCGGGTGGACGATCGGCGCGAACCTCGGCTTCGGCGGCGTGATGGGCGCCCACGTCGCCTACGATTCCGAGCATCTCAGCGGTGGCGGCACCGGGGGGATCCTCGGCGTGGGCTTGCATCTGTCGCTCAAGGTCCCGCTCGGGATGTAGACCGGTTCACAACCTCAGCATCCACTACTAGCTTGATTGGGCGCGCCGAACCCCCGGCGCGCCCTGTCTGTCTCTCAGGGAGTCCCGTGATCCGGATCGGTACGATTGCCATAGCGCTGCTCGGCCTCGCCGCCGGCGGCTGCGCGATGACGTTCGACTCGTCACACCTCGGCGTTCCGGTCACGATGGCCTCGGCGGCGACGACGAGCCCGACGACCGGCACCCCGTTCCACGTCAATCGCCATCCGGTGTTCATGGGGTGGGGGCTGATTACGCTCGGCGCGCCCAATCTTGAGGACGTGCTCGCCGGGCAGGTGGCCAACGGCGCCGCCGTCACCAACCTCAGGATACGGGTGCACGCGCGCTTGACCGATTATCTCATCACCGGCCTGACCTTCGGTCTGTTCTCGCCGCGTACCGTGACGTTCGAGGGCACGGTGCAGGGGACCAGGCCCCCCGCTTCCAGTCCCTGATCGAGGACACTTGCTTGCGGGCGGTTGCGTGCAGGAACTGCTCGCTCACACGCAGGCGAACGTTCAACTGCAACGCACCGTAGGCAGTGTCGTGCGGTGAGCGACGCTTGATGTTGTCGCGCTAGCTGCGTTCCACCAGCATTCGCACCAGCGCCGTGGTACGCTCCGCCGCTCCGGTTCCTTCTTTGACCAGGGCGGCGGCGGCGCGACCAGCCCGATCGCGGGCCGTCGCATCGGTCCGCCACGTCTGCCACTGCCGCGTCAGCGCCTGCCGCCCGTCGCGCGGCAACGGCAGCGCGGCACCACACCCGATGAGCAGCCCCGCGTCGCGGCTCGATCCCCAGCGCGGCCCCACCGACAGCGGCACACCCCAGACCGCGGGCTCGAGCACCGAATGCAATCCGGCCCCGTGGTACCCGCCACCGACGTACGCCACCTGGGCGAGCGCGTAGAGGTCGGCCAGCACGCCGACCTGATCGACGATGACGACCTTCGCGCCCGCGAGCTCCACGCCGCCGGAAGTGCGGACGGGGCGGGGCAGAGCAGCGGTGTGTGCGGCGGCGTCCAGCCGGTCGAGGTGTGACGGCGTGGGTTCGTGCGGGACCAGCACGAGTCGTGTGGGCGCCATCGGATCGCTGTGCAGCAGGTCGGCGTACGCCGGGAGCAGGATGTCCTCGTCCGACGGCCACGTCGATCCCGCGACGATCGTGAACGTCTCACCGTCGCGCGCCAGCGCCGCGAACGGCTGGCGTGTGCGGTCCAGGCGCCCGGCCCGCTCCGTTACGCTGTCGTAGCGGGTATCGCCGGTGACGCGAATCGCGTCGCGCCGCGCCCCGAGCTGCTCGAGGCGCGCGGCGTCCTCGGTTGCGATCGCACCGATCCGCTCGAGCGCCGCGTAGGCCGGGGCTGCCCAGCCGCGCACCGGCCAGGAGAGCCGCCCGCTCTGCGCCGCCACCGTCGCCGCGACGAGCCCGAGCCGGACGCCGCGACGCTCTGCGGCGAGGGTCAGCTCGGGCCAGACGTCGAGCTTGCCGTAGACGAGCGCAGTGGGTGCCAGCGCCTCGAGGGCGCGGGCGACGTCGCGCGATCGATCCAGGGGGAGGTAGTCGGCGTAGTCGACGGCCAGCTGTTTGGCGAACCCAGCCGCGGATGGGGAGAAAAACGTGTAGGCAATCTGCCAGTCGGGACACTCGGCGCGCAGCCGCTCGATCACCGGTCGCGTCTGCAGGCCTTCACCGACCGACGGCGCGTGAAACCAGACGAGCGGACGGCGCCGGTCGCGGCGCGTCGATCCTCACTCGGCCATGCGCTGCAACAGCCCGCGCCGCCCGGCCATCCCGACCCGGATCTTTTCATTGGCAAGAGCCATAAGCGGCGTCGCAGCCGCGGCCGCTGCTACGCTGACCCGATACCATGGTGACAAACCGGTGACTTTCCTGATCCCTACCCCCGCGG
>DATFSB010000278.1:0-2886 GCA_035262825.1 Gemmatimonadales bacterium
CATGTGCGGGGTATGTATCCGCTACTGTGGCCACGATGACGATCCCCCCTGCCACCGGGCCCTCCCGTCCGGCACCGCCTCCGCTGCGCCTGCCGCTTCCCCGTCGGCGCCCTGGTGGGTTCATCGCCTCGTTGTTGCTGCACTCAGCGATTCTGCTGTTGATCGTCCGCTTCGGAGTGGAAATGGTGCTCGGCGGCGGCGACGACCGCTTTGGTCCGCGCGGCGGCGGTGGCGGTGCGGGGGGAGCGGTGCACCTCGTCGATTTGCCGGCGGCGGCCGCGCCTGCACCCGCGGCGCCCGTGCAGCAACCGGTGCACACGCCGCCGCCGCAACCCGAACCCGCGGTCACGCTTCCTCCTCCGACCCTCAAGCCGCTGTCGATGACCGTGGCTCCCGTGGTCGCGTCCGCGGGAACCGCGATTGATGGTACGGGACAGGGTCCGGGGACAGGCGGAGGGACCGGCTCGGGAGTGGGGCCGGGCGTCGGGAGCGACTCCGGCCCTGGAAGCGGCGGGAACGGGGGGTACATTGCACCCGGGCTGCGGACGATGATTCTCCCTCCGGCGTGTCTGCGCGGCAGCGTCAAAGTGTCGTTTGCCGTCGCGTCCGACGGCCGGGTGACACAGGTTAGCGTCGATCCTGAGCCCAAGGACGGCGGCTGCCGCAGAGAGATGCTGGACAAGATGATGGGGTATCAGTTCCTTCCGGCGCGCGCGCGGGATGGCAGGGCGGTGGCGGGAACGTATCAGATGACGTTGACTCACTAGGGGCGCCGCACCCCGTCAGCGCAACACGATCGCCTCACCACTTCTGCAGGAGTCGGCATGACCGGAGCTTCCGTCGCCCGTCCCGGCCGGGGCCAGTTGTTTGCGCGCAAGACGGTGGATCAGTGCATCGCCGATGGCGAGCAGGGCGGGGGGCTGCGCCGCTCGCTCGGGCCCCTGCAGCTCACCGCGCTCGGCGTCGGGGCGATCATCGGGGCGGGAATCTTCGCCGCCATCGGGACGGCGATTTCCGGCGACGCCGGCCACCTCGGCGCGGGCTCCGCGATCGTCATCTCGATCATCCTGGCCGGCGTCACGAGTGCCTTCGCCGCGATCACGTACTCCGAGTTCGCCGCCCTGATCCCCATCTCGGGGAGCGCCTATACCTATGCGTACGCGACGCTGGGTGAGCTGATCGCGTGGATCATCGGCTGGGATCTCATCCTCGAGTACGCCGTGGGCAACATCGCCGTGGCGATCGGCTGGGCGGGATACTTCGACTCGCTGCTGCGGGGACTGGGCATCACGATGCCGCGGTGGATCGTCACCGACTTTCTCACCGCGCAACACGATCCCGCCCTGCTCGCCTCCGCTCCCCATCTCGGTCCGCTCCCCATCGTCTTCAACCTCCCGGCACTCGTCATCGTCGGGATCATTACCGTGCTGCTGGTGATTGGGACGCGCGAGTCGGCGTGGGTGAACACGCTGATGGTGGCGATCAAAGTCGGGATCATCGGTCTGTTTCTGTTCGTGGGGCTGAAGTTCGTCCGCACCGAGCAGTGGAGCACGCCGGCGTTCGCGCCCAACGGCTTCAAGGGGATCAGCGCGGGGGCGGCCATCATTTTTTTTTCCTATATCGGCTTTGATGCGGTGAGTACCGCTTCTGAGGAGGCGAAGAACCCGCAGAAAGACATCCCGATCGGGATCATCGCATCCCTCATCCTGTGCACGCTGCTCTACATCGCCATCGCCCTCGTGCTCACCGGGCTGATTCCCTGGGACAAGCTGAACGTGCCGGACCCGCTCGCGATCGCCCTGCAGTACATCCACGCCGACTGGGCCGCCGGGGTTCTGTCGCTCGGCGCGGTGGCCGCGATGACGTCGGTCCTGCTCGTGTTCCAGCTCGGCCAGGCGCGCATCTTCATGTCGATGGCGCGCGACGGCCTGCTGCCGCCCTGGGCGGCCAAGGTGCACCCCAAGTACAAGACACCGCACATCACGACGATCATCACAGGGATCTTCGTCGGCGTGTTCGCAGCGTTCGCCCCTATCGGGGTCGTGCTCGAGCTCACCAACATCGGCACGTTGTTCGCGTTCATTCTGGTTGCGGTCGGGATCATCGTGCTCCGAAAGGCGGAGCCCGATCGCCCGCGCCCGTTCCGCACGCCGTTCGTGCCGTGGCTGCCGCTGGTGTCGATCGCGTTCTGCGTGTACCTGATCTACTACCTGCCGCTCTTGACGAAGCTGCGGTTCGTGGTGTGGATGGTCGCCGGCGGGCTGATCTACTTCTTCTACGGCGTGCGGCACAGCCGGGTGCGGGAGCGGGCGAGCGCCTCAGCTCAGCGCAGCGGCTAGTCGCAGCGCCCCGAGCGGGGCGTCGACCGTCACGTCGTGCAGCTGGGCGCGCGGCAGCTTGGCGTTCAACCGCTCCACGAACGCCTGCAGCAGCGGGCTGCCGGCCTGCAACATGCCGCCGCCCGTGGCGAGGGGAAGCGGGTCGTCGGGCGGAAACATCGGCTCCACTACCTGTACCAGCTGCACCAGCTCAGTCGCCGCACCGGCGATGATGCGCTGCGCCGCCGGGTCCCCCGCGGCAGCGGCCCCGAGTACCGGCGGTGCCAGCGCCGCCACCAGTGCCGGTGTCGCCGTCGCCGTCCAGCGCACCAGCTCGTCGAACTCGCGCAACCCCAGCGCCGTGAGGATGCGTGCGAGCAGCGGAGTGCCGTCGCCGATGCCGTCGCGCGCCCTGGCGGCGGCGGCAAGCGCCTGCCGCCCGATCCAGTAGCCACTCCCTTCGTCGCCGAATTGCCAGCCGTAGCCGCCGCTGCGGCGCAGCCGCCCCTGGCGGTCACGGGCGTAGGCGATCGAGCCGGTGCCGGCGTTGATGAGGACGCCGGGCTCG
>DATFSB010000279.1:0-4223 GCA_035262825.1 Gemmatimonadales bacterium
GCGCCGAAAATCAGCCCCAGAACGACGCCCAGGATCAGCGCCCGCGGAGTGAGCTCGGCGAGCGTCTGGGACGGCGAGACGTACGGTTGGTGGTCGGCCATCGGGTCCCCGGTGGGGCTCGAGAGTGAGCGGACAATGTGCTGCCGGACGGGGTGAGGTGTCCAGACAGGCAGGTCGTGGAGGGCGGTGGAGGATGGTGAAGGTTAGAATCTGACGGCATGGACGTGCAGCGGCGCTCCTCGACCACCACCGCCCTCGACCGCCTGTTCGTCGACTTCCAGTCGGTGGTAGCGGGGCGCTATTCGATCGAGCGCGAGCTGGGACGCGGGGGGATGGGGGTCGTGTATCTCGCGCGCGAGGTGCGGCTCGACCGGCCGGTGGCGCTGAAGCTGCTCCCACCGGTGCTCGCCGCCCAGCCGGGGCCGCGTGAGCGGTTTCTGCGTGAAGCACGGCTCGCCGCCAAGCTGTCCCATCCGAACATCATCCCGATCCACGCGGTGGATGAAGTCGCCGACTACGTCTTTTTCGCGATGGCCTACGTCGAAGGCGAGACGCTCACCGAGCGGGTGCGCAATCGCGGGCCGCTGCCGCCGGGCGACGCCACCCGGCTGCTGCGCGAGGTCGCGTGGGCGCTCGCCTACGCGCACGCGCAGGGCGTGATTCACCGCGACGTGAAGCCCGACAACATCATGCTCGAGGCGGGGTCGGGCCGTGCCCTGGTCGCCGATTTCGGGATCGCCGCACAGGTGAGCGGCGCCGCGGGCGTCGACGGCGGCGACGTGATCGGCACGCCGGAGTTCATGAGCCCGGAGCAGGCGCTCGGCGAGAAGGTGGACGCCAAGAGCGATCTCTATTCGCTCGGGATCGTCGGCTATTTCATACTCACCGGCCGGCTGCCGTTCACCGGGAAAAAACCGACGGAGGTGCTGGCGAAGCAGGTGACGGAGGCCGCTCGTCCGGTGACGACCGTGGCCGACGGGACGCCGCGCCGCCTCGCGCAGACGATCGACAAGTGCCTCGCCAAGGAAAAAGACGAGCGGCCGGAGAGCGCCGCGACGCTCGCCGAGCAGATGAGCCTGGCGCTCGAGCAGCGCAAGGAGCTGCCGGTGCCGCTGCGCGTGTTCGCCAAGCGAGGCGGACGGTTCCGCGATCTGTCCGCCTTCCTGTATCTCGGGGGAATCACGACCCTGTCGGGGTTCGCCGCGGCAACGGCGAGCCAGGCGGGCCTCGGGTTCTTCGCGTGGGCGGGCACATGGCTCGTCGGCCTGACGGTGGTGCCGTTCGCGCTGCTGGTGGCGCGAGCGGCCCGCATCGCCAACAACGGGTTCACCCGGGACGACGTCGTGACCGCCTTCAGGAGCGAGCTCGAGTCCGGGTCCGAAGAGCGGGCCTACGAATACGGACGCGGCCCGTCGCATTACGAGCGCGTGATGCGCTGGATGTCCGTCGCGGGGGTGTCGGTCGCAGGCGTCGGGGCCCTGCTCGCGACCAGTGCCGCTCTGGCGCCGGTCGCCGGGATTGCGGCCCTGCTCGGGCTGATGGTCGGACTGCCGGCAGGCGGGCTCGCGCTGGCGCGGTTGCAGCGGCGGCGCGATCTCGACACCGAAATCTGGATGCGCATCTGGCGCGGCCCGATCGGGCGCCTGATCTTCGGCCGCCTCCCGCGAACGGATGCACGGCCGGCGCTCTCCTCCGGGTTCACGTTCCGTCCCACCGAGCTGGTCCTCGGCATGGCCGCCGAGCGGCTGTTCGAGGAGCTGCCGAAAGAGACGCGCGAAGAGCTGCGAGAGCTGCCAGACGTGTTGCGGCGGCTGGAGCAGGATGCGGGGCGGATGCGCGTGCGGCTCGAAGAGCTGAACGACGCGCTGCAGGGGGCGGAAGAGCGGGGACGTCTGTCGGGTCAGATCGCGGGCGACATCAAGGAGAAGCGCGACCGCGTCGTGAACGACCTCGAAAACGAGCGCGAGCTGGTGCAGCGCCGTCTCAAAGACGCCGTGGCGGCGCTCGAGACGATCCGGCTCAACCTGCTGAAGCTGCACGCCGGAGCGGGCAGCGTGCAGAGCCTCACCACCGACCTCACGCTGGCGCGCGAAGCGGCGCAGGAGGTCGAGCTACTGCTCCAGGCACACAAGGAGATCGAGGACGCGCTCTGAGCTGTGCTCGATTCGTGACCGGGATCACACGGGAATCGGTCCGGATCTTGCCATCCAGCCCGGCATGTCAGCGTTCTTCGTTCTGGCGCAGGCCGCGGCCGAGTACGGAACCATCACCGCCCGCCAGATGGGCAACACCCCGGCGCGCAGCCTCGGGCAGGCCGCAGACGACCTGAGAAACTATGTGTCGGACCACACGCTCACCGTCATTCTGGGAGCGCTTGTCGTGGTAGCGCTGCTGCGACTCGTGTTTGCCTCGCCGCGCGTTCGTTGATCGAGATCTAATCAGCCGCGTTCCGAACGTTCTGAAGCCGCCGCGCCGCCTCTTCCAGAAGCGGGAGCGTCTTGCAGAAGGCGAACCGCACCTGCCGGCGCCCCATCTCGGGGCGGCTGAAAAAGCTGGACCCCGGGACCGGAGTCACGCCGTGCTCGGTCGTGAGCCATTCGGCGAAGCGGTCGTCGGGGAGATCCGACAGCGCGGAGAAATCGGTCATCACGTAGTACGCCCCCGCCGGCGGCGTGCAGCGGAATCCCGCTTGCACGAGTGCGCCGCACAGCAGATCGCGCCGGGCGCGATAGTCGCGCGCCAGGCCTTCGTAGAAATCCCGCCCCAGCGTCTCCATCGCCACCGCCACCGCCTCCTGCAACGGCGCGGGCGCTCCCACGGTGAGGAAGTCGTGCACCTTGCGGATCGCGTCAGTGGTCTCGGGCGGGGCCACGATCGTGCCGATGCGCCACCCGGTGATGCTGAATGTCTTGGAGTACCCGCTCACGGTGATGGTGCGCTCGCGCATGCCGTCGAGCGTGGCGATGGGAATGTGTTGGCCTTCGTAATAGATGTGCTCGTAGATTTCGTCGGTGACGGCGTAACAATTGAAGCGCCGGCAGCAGTCGGCGATCGCTTCGAGCTCGGTACGATCGAAGACTTTCCCGGTCGGATTGTTGGGGGTGCAGAGGATGATGGCCCGCGTCCGCTTCGTGAATGCCGCTCTCAGCCGCTCGAGGTCGAGGGGGCCGGTCGGGGAGATCGGAACGAACACCGGCTGCGCCCCGCAGAGAATCGTGTCCGGGCCGTAGTTCTCATAGAAAGGCTCGAACACGATCACCTCGTCCCCCGGATCGGCGATGGCCAGCAAAGCCCCGGCCATCGCCTCGGTGGCGCCGCAGGTGACGGTGATCTCCGTCTCAGGATCGATGGTCATTTTGTACCAATCCGCATACTTCCGGACGATCGCGTCCCGGAGGCGTTTCGCCCCCCACGTGATGGCATACTGATTGATATCGGAATGGATGGCCCGGGCCGCGGCCTCTTTGAGGACGTCGGGGCACGGGAAGTTGGGGAACCCCTGCGACAGATTGATGGCGCCGTGCTGGGCCGCGAGGCGGGTCATGCCCCGAATGACGGATTCGGTGAAGGTCCGGGTGCGGGTCGCGACGTGCATAGTCCTGGGTGGCCCGAGATGAAGGGTGGACAAATATAGAAGGCTGGAATCGTGGCGGCCGTGCCACACTGCTTGACGGTTTCCGCGCCGTGGCATCAATTGGCCCGATGCTGCGGACCGCGCCACGCGCGCTGGGCTCCCTCGCCGTCCTCGCGTGCGCGGGGCTCGTGGCGACCTGCACCACCGAGGCCTCCGGCCCGGGGCGGCGGGGCGCGTTCGCCGTCGAGCCGATCTTCCCGCCGGCGTTGCATCTCAATGCCTTCAATCTGACGGTCGACAACGTCCGGCTGATCGTCGTCCGGCCGCCGAGCGACACTGTGTACGACCAGGTGGCGGCCTTCCCGGCCAACCAGAGCACGCTGCAGCTGGCGGCGGATATCCCGCTCAACACCTCTCCCGAATCCTTCGACGTCACGATCGAGATGTACTCGGGGTCGACGCTGCTGTTTTCGGGGACGCAGAGCATGTCGATCTCCGAGGGTACGAGCAGCACGCCGGGGCAGATCCCCGTCGCCTACTCGGGGCCGGGGCAGAACATCGCCACGCTGTCGCTCGCGCCGCTGGACTCGACGCTCACCTGGGACGGAACTCTCGCTTTCCGCGCCACGGCGCTCGACGGTCAGCAGAA
>DATFSB010000280.1:0-7085 GCA_035262825.1 Gemmatimonadales bacterium
GCCAACATCGTCACCGGTCTGCGCGACTCGCTGGTGTTTCCGCAGACGATCGTCGTGCAGCGCGGCCCGATCCGGATCGGGATCACGGGGTTCACGACGCCGGGGGTGATGGTCTGGGACCGCCAGCAGCTGGGCGGCCGCGTGCGGGTGCGGCGCATCGCGGACGCGGCCCCGGCCGCGCTGGCGGCGCTCGACCGGGCGGGAGTCGACGTCAAGGTCGTGTTGACGCACAGCGGGCTGGGTGGCGGATCGTCGTATGACACGAGCGGCGTCGGTCCCGAGAACGACGCCGCGGTGTTCGCCACTCTGTCCTCGAAGCCCGACCTCGTCGTCGTGGGACACTCCCACCGGGAAGTGCGCGATTCGGTACTCAATGGCGTGCACTTCGTGCAGCCGAAGAACGGGGCCCTGAGCCTCTCGGTCGTGCATCTCTGGTTTGCGCGCGACTCGAGCGCCCACCGCTGGCGCCTCGCGGAGCTGCGCGGCGACCTGATCCCGCTCGCCACCGTCCCGGAGCAGCCGGGCTTCGTGCAGCGGTTCGCCGACGCTCAGCAACGCGTGCGCGCCTGGGGCGACGCGGCGCTCGGCACGGCGGGTTCGGGTTACGATGCGCGCTACGGGCGCGTGCAGAGCACACCGCTCATCGACTTCATCAACGACGTGCAGCGCCGCCATGCCGGCGCGCAGCTCTCGGCCACCGCCGATTTCGACCTCGGCGCCGGATTGCCGGATGGCGCCGTGCATCGCCGCGACGTGGCGGGGATCTATCCGTACACGAACACGCTCGTCGCCCTGCGGATTTCCGGGGCCCAGCTCAGGGATTACCTCGAGCACTCGAGCGCGTATTACCGCACGATTCCCGCGCCCGGATCGATCATCGACCAGACGGTGCCGGGATACAACTTCGACGCCGTGCGGGGCGCGACGTACTTGATAGATCTGACCCGGCCGGTGGGCCGCCGCATCGTGCAGCTGGCGGTTGGCGGGCACCCGGTGGCGCCGGGAGACAGTTTCACGCTGGCGACCAACAGCTACCGCGCCGCGGGCGGCGGCGGCTACGCCATGCTGCGCGGGGCGCGCGTCGTGTACGACCGCGGCGAGAACATCGCCGATCTGATCGCGGCGGACATCCAGGCGGCGGGCGCGGTGCAGGGGATCGCGATGGCGCCGACGTGGTCGATCGTGCCCCCCGGCGACTCGCTGGCGCGCGCCGCGTTCGCACCGCCGCCGCCGCCGCTGCCGCAGACCGACAGCACGCTGCTGCGCGTACTGGCGATCACCGATTTCCACGGGGCGCTGCAGTCGCACGTCTGGCCGTGGTCGGCGGGGCGTCCCGTCGGCGGTGCGGCGGCGCTGAAGCCGTGGCTCGACAGCCTGGCGCGGGAATGCGGCTGCGCGAGCGTGCGCGTGGACGGCGGCGACGAGATGCAGGGGACGCCGCTCTCGAACTTTGCGTTCGGAAAGCCGGTGATCGCGGCCTTCAATGCGTTTGCGCTCGACGCCGGCGCGATCGGCAATCACGAGTTTGACTGGACCGTCGACACGCTGCGCGCCCGGGAGCACGAGGCGCACTACCCGTTCGTGTCGGCGAACGTGACGGATACGCTGGGGCGCTTCCCGGATTTCGTGCAGCCGTGGATAGCGGTCAACCGCGCGGGAGCGCGGGTCGCGATCATCGGGCTCACGACGCGCTCCACGCCGGAAACGACGCGGCCGCAGAACGTGTCGGGCCTGGCGTTCGGCGATCTGGAAGGCGCCGTGCGCCGTTTTCTGCCCGCCGCGCGGGATTCCGCCGACTTCGTCATCGTCGTCGCTCACGCCGGTGAAGCGTGCGACTCCGCGGGATGTAGCGGCGAAATCTTCGCGCTCGCCAACGCGCTCGACTCCGGCGCCGTCGACCTCATCGTGGCCGGCCATACCCACCAGCGGGTCGATACCGTGATTCACGGCATTCCGATCGTCGAGGCGGCGAGCTCGGGCCGCGCCATCGCGGTGGTCGATTTCGTCCGGCAGGCGGGCGACCGCGGCCGCGCCGTGCGCGCCCGGCTCGAGACGCCGTGGGCCGACGCCGTGACTCCCGATCAGGGCCTCGCCGCCGCCATTGCGCACCAGCAGCTCGCCCTCGACAGCATCACCGGCCGCATCGTGACGACGCTGCGCGCGCCGCTGCGGCGCCTCGGGAACGAGTACGCGCTGGGACGCCTCGTCGCCGACGCCTACCGCAACATCGGCAAGGCCGACTTCGGCTTGATCAACGACGGCGGCATTCGCGCCGATCTCGCCGCCGGTCCGACGAGCTACGGCGCGCTGTTCGAGGTGCTGCCGTTCCAGAACCGGCTCGTCCGGCTCACGCTCCCGGCGGCGAAGCTGCGCGCCGCCCTGGAGCACGCACTCGACGACGGCACGCCTGATGTGCACGTGTCCGGACTCGAGGTGTGGTACGATCCATCGCGCTCGCGCGGCCACCGCGTCCTTCGCCTGCGTCTCGCCAACCGCAAGGACCTCGATGGGCGGCGGCTGTACACGCTCGCCGTGCCGGATTTCATCGCCGACGGAGGGGATGGATTCACGATGCTGCAGCCGCTGCAGCGTGTCGACGCCGGCATGGTGGATCTCGACGCTCTGATCGCTTACCTGCGCGTGATCGCGCAGCCGGTGGTCCCGCCCGCCGACGACCGCTTTCACGCGGGGAAGCGGTGATGGCGGACGCGCTGCGCGTCTTCGTCAACGAGCGGCCGGTGGACGTGGCGCGCGGCGCCACGGTGCGCGACGCGGTGGCGGCCTTCGACCGGGCGCTGGCGGACCTCGTGACCGGTGATGCCGCCTACGTCACCGACGGCGTCGGGCGCCCGCTCGACGCGGGGGATCCGGTGCGCGAGGCGGGGGCCGTCTTCCGCGTGGTGGTCACGGCGCGGCGCGGTCCGGCCGGCGGGCGCCTGTCGAAGGCGGTGCTGCGCACCTGGCCCAAGGCAGAGCTGCACGTCCACCTCGACGGTTGCCTGCGCCCGCACACGATGATCGAGCTGGCGCGCGAGCAGAACGTGTGGTTGCCCGCCGAGACGCCCGACGAGCTGGCGCAGGTGCTGTACGTCTCGGGCGCGCAGAGTCTCGAGGAGTATCTCGAGAAGTACGCGATCACCCTGTCGGTGATGCAGACGCCCCGGGCGCTGGAGCGCATCGCGTACGAGTTTCTCGTCGACGCGGCGGCGGAAAACCTCCGCTACGTCGAAGTGCGCTACTCTCCGTTGCTGCACCGGCCGGCGTTGACCCTGACACAGGCGATCGAGGCGCCGCTCGCGGGGCTGCGGCGCGCCAGCGCCGAGACCGGCGCCCGCTTTGGATTGATCGTGTGCGGCATCCGCACCCTGCCGTCCGAGACCTCGCTGGAGCTGGCGCGGGCCGCGGCCGACTACCGCGGGGAAGGCGTGGTCGCGTTCGATCTCGCCGGACCCGAGCGCGGCCACCCGGCGCACGAGCACCGCGCCGCTTTCGAGTTCGCAGCCGGTCACGGCATGGCGTGCACCTGCCACGCCGGGGAGGGAGACGGTCCCGGCTCGATCGCCGACGCGCTGCACACCTGCGGCGCGCAACGCATCGGGCACGGCACGCGGCTCGGCGAGGACCCGGCGCTGCTGGAAGAAGTGGTGTCGCGCAAGATCCCGCTCGAAATGTGTCTCACCAGCAACGTGCACACCCACACCGTCGGAACGATCGGCGAGCACCCGTTCCGCCGCTATCTCGAGCAGGGCGTGATCGTCACGCTGAACACCGACGGCCGCCTCGTCGACGGCGTCACGCTCACCGACGAGTACTTCACCGCCCATGCGGCGCTGGGATTGACGAAGGAGGAATTGACCCGCGTGATCCTCAACACGTGCGAGAGCGCGTTCCTGCCGGACTTCGAGCGCGTCGCCCTCGTCGCCCGGGTACAGAGCGAGCTGGAGAAGCTGGCGTGAGCGCCGGTCTCGATCCGCGCAGCGCGGCGATCGCGGCGGCGACGGCGGCGGTCCGCGCGCGGCTCGGCGCCACCGCGCCGCGCGTCGCGATCGTACTCGGCTCCGGCCTCGGGCAACTGGCCGACGCGGTTACCAAGCCCACACGCATTCCGTATGGCGACATTCCGGGGTTCCCGGCGCCGGGCGTCGCCGGCCACAAGGGCGAGCTCGTGGCCGGCACCCTCGAGGGCGTGCCGGTGCTGATGCAGAGCGGGCGGTTTCACCTCTATGAGGGGCACCCGATCGAAACCACGGCGCTGCCGGTCCGGGTGTTCGCGCAGCTCGGAATCCGCACCCTCGTGGTGACGAACGCCGCCGGGGGCATCCGCACCACATTCCGGCCCGGCACGCTGATGCTGATCGCCGACCACGTGAACCTCATGTTCCGCAATCCGCTCATCGGCCCGGCGCTCGAGGGGGAGGAGCGGTTCCCCGATATGAGCGATCCCTACGACCGGGAGCTGCGGCAGCTGGCGCGGGATGTGGCGCGCGAGCGACGCATCGCCCTCGATGAAGGTGTCTATGTCGGCCTGCTCGGGCCATCGTACGAGACGCCGGCGGAAATCCGGATGCTGCAGCGCTTCGGGGTTGATGCGGTGGGGATGTCGACCGTCCCCGAGGTCATCGTGGCCCGGGCGCGCGGCATCAAGTGCCTGGGGTTTTCCACCATTACCAACCTTGCCGCGGGGATTTCCCCGACTGTCCTGTCCCACCAGGAGGTGCTCGAGGTGGGGCGCCAGGTGGGTGACGCGCTGGGCGCGATCGTCCAGGGAGTCATCGCCCGGCTGTAACAGTGTTGTCACGGCAAAGGTCGGAAGTTGCGGCCACTGCTATATTTGTGGGTCCCATGACCGACGTGCCAGTCGTGTCTCCGCCCGCCCCGATCACTCGTCTCGCCGCCATCGACATCGGCACGAACTCCATCCGTTGCGTCGTCGCTGAAGTGGAGGCTGGCGGGTCCTACCGCGTGCTCGACGAAGAGCGGGAGATGACCCGCCTCGGGCACGACCTGTTCGAGCGCGGGCGTCTGGCAGCGGAGCCGATGGAGCGCTCTTATGCGGCGCTCGCGAAAATGAAAGCGATCGCCGACGGCTTCCAGGTCGACGAGTTGCGCGCCGTCGCGACGAGCGCCGTGCGCGAAGCGTCGAACGGCCGGGCGTTCATCCGCGAAGTGCGGAAGCGCTCGGGGCTCGTCGTCGAGGTGATCTCACCCGAAGAAGAAGCGCAGCTCGCGCTGCTGTCGGCGGTGCGCGCCTTCGATCTCGCCGGCCGCTCGGTCGCGGTGGTGGATATCGGCGGCGGCAGCGTCGAAGTCGTGCTCGCGGCGGGCGCCGTCGTCGATCAGGTCTACACGCTGCCGCTCGGCGCCGTGCGGTTGACCGAGACGTACGGCGGCGCCGAGCCGCTCAAGCGGCGCCGCTGGAAACGGCTGCGGCGGGCGATCGACCGCGTGCTGGACGAGCGTATCGGCGAGCCGCCGTTCTATCCCGAGATCATCATCGGCTCGGGCGGCACGTTCACCAACCTCGCGGGCCTGCTCAAGGTGGAGCGCGAGGGGTCGGAAAAGAATATCCAGGGCTACACGATGCGCCGCGCCGAGGTGGTGCACCTGATGCACCGGCTGCGGGCGACGCCGCTCGACATGCGCCGTGCGATGCCGGGGCTCAACCCGCAGCGCGCCGACATCATCGTCGCCGGTGCGGCGGTCGTGGCGCGGCTGGCGCGCCGCCTCGGGGCGCAGCAGATCGTCGTGAATCCCGGCGGACTGCGCAGCGGCCTCCTGCTGTCGATGATCGCCGAGCGCCAGGCGGCTTCGGGTGGCGACCTCGTGCGTAGCGTCGACCGCCTCGAGTCGGTGCGCGCCTTCGCCCGCAAGTGTCATTCGGGGGAAAAGCACTGCGAGCACGTCGCGCTGCTCGCGGGTCAGATGTTCGACGGTCTGCGCGGTCCTTACGGTCTGCCGATCGAAGGGCGCGACATCCTCATCGCCGCGGCGCTGCTGCACGACGTCGGCTATCTGATCAACCACGCGAAGCATCACAAGCACGCCTACCACCTGATCCAGAACGCCGAGCTGCAAGGGTGGACGGCGCGCGAAATCGAGCTGATCGCCAACGTGGCGCGCTACCACCGCAAGGCGGCGCCGAAAAAGCGGCATCCCAATTACCGCCGGCTGGAGCGGGCCGACCGGCGGCAGGTGCGCCGCCTCGCCGCGATTCTGCGGGTCGCCGACGGACTCGATCGCACGCACAATCAGCGCGTCAGCGCCGTGGGCGTCGAAGCGGGGCACGGCGCGGTGCGGCTCGTCCTCGCCGCGGAGACCGATCCGCAGGTCGAGCGCTGGGACGCCGATCGCAAGGCGGGGCTGTTCGCCAGGGTGTTCGACGGCATGCCGTCGTTCGTGTGGGCGCGGGGTGGAGCCGTCCAGCGCAAGCGGACGGCTCCGGCGCGCGGGCGCCGGGACCCGCGGTTGCGGCTGACGGGGTGAGCTGATGGCGCAGGCGTATACTCCGGCGTTTCCGCCCGACCACTACCTGAACCGCGAGCTGTCGTGGCTCGAGTTCAACGCGCGCGTCCTCGAGGAAGCGGGCGACACGTCGAACCCGCTGCTCGAGCGGCTCAAGTTCCTCGCCATCTTCAGCTCCAACCTCGACGAGTTCTACGAAGTCCGCGTCGCCGGGCTGCAGCAGCAGCTCTACGCCGGGATCGAGCCGCAGGATTACGCCGCCGACGGCATGGATCCGGCCCACCAGCTCACCGCCATCGACAAACGGGTGCGCGAGCTCCTGGCCGAGCAGGACCGGTTGCTGATGGATGACGTGATGCCGGCGCTCGCCGCCAACGGCGTCGAATGGGTGCGCTACGGGCAGGTTACCGAGACAGAGCGGCAGCACATCGAGGCGTTGTTCCGGACCGAGATCGCGCCGGTGCTGACGCCGCTGGCGATCGATCCCGGCCATCCCTTCCCGTTCGTGCACAACAAGAGCCTCAACGTGGCGCTGCTGGTGGAGAGCGCCGGGTCGGGCCAGCAGCTGTTCGCCGTGGTGCAGGTGCCCGCGGTGCTCGACCGGGTCGTGCTGCTGCCGCGCA
>DATFSB010000281.1:0-5628 GCA_035262825.1 Gemmatimonadales bacterium
CGGCGACGGCGACGGGAACTGTCAGCGTTTCGGGGAGACCGGTCAGTGCGAGGAAGTATCCGGCGAACGTTTTCGCCACGGCGGCGATCGCCCCTGAACCAATCACGAACAACAGCGCCCAGCCGTAGAGGAACGCGGGCAGGGACCCTAGCGTTTCTCTCAGGTAGACATAGCCGCCACCGGCCTTCGGCCGGCGGCTGCCGAGCTCGCCGTAGCAGAACGCCCCGGCGAGCGCGACCAACCCGCCGAGCACCCATGCCGTAAGAAACAGTGGCGCGGTCCCGACCCGCTCAGCGACCGATGCCGGCGTCCGAAAGATGCCGCCACCGATGATGCCGCCGATGACGGCCATCGTGGCGGAAAAGAGACCGAGGCGCCGCGCGTAGGTAGTCAAATGGAGCCGTTAAGGTCATGATTCAGTGAGGGCCGTCAAGGGCCCCGACGGGGGAACTTTTGAACCGAAGTGGCACTCCGTGGTATCAGGGTGGGGGCAATCGCCACTCTCCACAGCGGCGCACAACGAGGTGAACACAGTGAACGCAGGCCGGATGGTGATGGTGGCCACCGCCCTGGGATTGTCGATCCCAGCGGTGAGCCGGGCACAGGGGTTCGGACGCAACAAGGTGCAGTACGAGACGATGCAGTTCCAGGTCCTCAACACCGAGCACTTCAAGGTTTTTTTCTATCCTGAAGAGCGCGAGGCCGCGACGGAGGCGGCGCGCATGGCGGAGCGCTGGTACGCGCGCTTCACCTCCCTGCTCGGCCACCAGCTGCGCGGCTCGCAACCGCTCGTGCTGTACGCCAGCCACCCCCACTTCGAGCAGACCAACGTGGTGGGGGGCGATCTCGACGAGAGCACCGGCGGCGTCACCGAGGCGTTGAAGCGCCGCATCGTCCTGCCGCTCGCGGGCCCGCTCTCGGAAACCGATCACGTCATCGGCCACGAGCTGGTCCACGCCTTCCAATACGACATCACGGGCACCGGTCGCTCGGGCGGGCTCCCCACGGCGACGCGCCTGCCGCTGTGGTTCATCGAAGGCATGGCCGAGTACCTGTCGCTCGGCCCGGTCGATCCCAACACGGCGATGTGGCTGCGCGACGCGGTGGAGCGCGACAAGATTCCGTCGATCCGGCAGCTCGACGACCCCCGCTTCTTCCCTTATCGCTGGGGACAGGCGTTCTGGGCCTACCTGACGAGCCGCTATGGGGAAGCGGTGGTGCCGCTGCTGCTCAAGTCGGCCGGGCGAAGCGGCAATACGACGGTCGAGCTCGAGAAGCTGTCCGGGGAGCGGATCGACTCGCTGTCCCATGATTGGCAGGACGCCGTGCGGTCGGCCTACAAGCCGCTGCAAGCCCTGACGGGGGCACCCACGACGTATGGCAAGCCGGTAGCATCGGAGCGCGCCCGTGCGCAGCTCAACGTGGCGCCGGCACTCAGCCCCGATGGCAGCCGCATCGCCTTCTTCTCCGAGCGTGGCCTGTTCTCGATCGACCTGTTCCTGGCCGACGTGGCGACCGGCAAGGTCGAGCGCACCCTCACCAACACGGCGCTCGACCCGCATTACGAGAGCGTCGGCTTCATCAGCTCGGCGGGAGCGTGGGACAATACGGGGAATCGCTTCGCGTTCGGCGTGGTGGAAAAAGGCCGCCCCGTGCTGTCGGTGATCGACGTGAAGTCGGGCAAGGCATTGAAAGAGATTCGCTTCGACAATCTGGGACAAATCTTCAGTACCACCTGGTCACCCGACGGCAATACCATTGCCTTCTCGGCGCAGGTCGGCGGATGGATCGATCTATTCCTTTATGATGTCGCGACGGGAGCGCAGCGCCGACTCACGAACGATCTCTATGCCGACCTGCAGCCGGTCTGGTCGCCGGATGGCCGCTCGCTCGCCTTCGTCACCGACCGCTTCGACACCGACACCGCGCAACTGAAGGCGGGGACCTATCAGCTGGCGCTGTTCGATCTTTCGACGGGCAACATCCGGCGGCTGCAGGCGTTCGCCGGTGCGAAACACATCAACCCACAATGGAGCGCCGACGGGAAGAGCCTCTACTTCGTGTCGGATCGCGGCGGCGTCGACAACGTCTACCGCATCGACGTCGCATCGGGAAGCGTGACGCAGGTGACGAACCTGTTCGTCGGGGCGAGCGGCATCACCTCGTTGAGTCCCGTCATCTCCGTCGCCCAGCGCACCGGCGAGCTGGTCTTTACGGCCTACGATTCGAGCAGCTACAAGCTGTACGCGATCAAGGATCCCGCCGTGCTCGCCGGCAAGCCGGTCGCCGCGCTCCCCGGTCCTGGTGCAGACGTGCTGCCCCTGACGACCCGGGAACCGGACACGTTGCAGGCGAAGCTCGCCGACGCGCGCACCGGGCTGCCTGTGATGAGCGACACCCGGGTGACCCCATACAGCCCCGGCCTGTCGCTCGACTACGTGTCGCAGCCGTATCTCGCCGTAGGCACCAGTAGCTTCGGCACGTTCGTCGCGGGAGGCGCCACGCTCGTGTGGAGCGACATGCTGGGGGACCACACCCTCATTACGGGGGTCAATGCCCAAGGGCAGTTCCCCCGAGACGTCGGCGCCATCGTCGCGTATATGAACCAGCGCCGCCGGCTCAATTGGGGCGTCGCGCTGCAACAGGTCCCCTACATCACGGGCGGGTTCGCCGCCGGCATCGATCCGAACACCGGCGCTTTCGTCGAGCAAACCTTGCTGGTCCGCCAGATCGAGCGCTCGGCCGTCGGGTTCACGAGTTACCCCCTCAGCCGCGTACAGCGCATCGAGTTCTCGGCGGGCTATGAGAACATCTCGTTCAATCGGCAGCTGCAGACGCTCTACTTCGATCCATTCACGTTCCAGTACCTGGCCAAGACCGATTCGACGCTGCCCGCACCTAATGCCTTGAATCTCGGTATCTCCTCCGCGGCGCTCGTCTACGACAACTCCTTTTTCGGCGCGACGAGCCCGATTCTGGGCAGCCGCTACCGGCTCGAAGTCGACCCCTGGATCGGCTCGCTCCGGATGGTCAGCGTGACGGCCGACTACAGGAAGTACATCATGCCCGTCCGCCGTTTCACGCTCGCCGCACGCGTCGCGCACGCAGGCCGCTACGGTCCGGACGCTCAGAGCTCGGTGCTGTTCCCGTTGTTCCTCGGCTATCAGCAGCTGGTCCGGGGCTACGACTACAACTCGTTCAGCGCGGCGGAGTGCCCGTCGACCGGCAACAGCTGCCCCGCGTTCGACCGGTTGTTCGGCAGCCGCCTGCTGCTCGGCAACGTCGAGGCCCGCTTCCCGCTGTTCGGCGTGCTCGGGCTGGGGAGCGGCTACTACGGCACCCTGCCGATCGAAGCCGGATGGTTCGCGGATGCCGGCGTCGCCTGGACCAGCGATCAGGCAACCTCGCTCGCCCACCGGCAGGCGGTGACGAGTACCGGGTTGGTGCTGCGCATGAACCTCTTCGGCTTCGCGGTCATCGAAGCGAATTACGTGAAGCCGTTCCAGCGGCCGGTGAAGGGCTGGTACTGGGAGCTGAGTCTGACGCCGGGATTCTAACTACTGGTCGCTGGTGGCCTGTGGCCGGTGGTCAGTGACTTCAATTTGAGCACTGGCCACCGGCCACTGACCACCGATCACTCTTTAGACAGTCCGGTCCTCGCATCGATCGGCCGTACCCCCCGCAGCGTTACGATCCGGAAGTGGATCCGCTCGATCCGCGACCAGTAGCGATCCAGCGTCGCTGAATCGAGGACGATGGCGCGGTCTCGCACGACTCCATCAGGAGGGGGCACGAGCGTCGCCAGGCGGTCGTAGACCGCGCCGCGGTCCGGGGCGTCGACGCGCGACAGGAGATGCCACAGCGAGATCGCGTCCTCCGAGCGCGCCGCGGCGAGTGCCGCATGCGCGGCGGGTGGCCCGCCCGAGGCGAATGCGAAGGAATCGAGCGCCGCCACCAGCGTCGCCGGCGCGTCGGACACATAGGGAACACCCGGCGGACGCCCCCCCCTCGTTTCCGCGTAGGCGTCTACGGGGACGACCGAGCGCACACCACTCCAGGCGAACTCTACGTAACCCCCGGTGACGTGCAGCCGGCCGCGCCCGCTCGAGTCGGTCTCGAGGACGTACTCGCACCCCAGGTCCACTGCCGTGCCCACGGGAGTGTCGACGAAGAAGAGCCGCGGCGGGGCGTCGACCTTGGCGTGGATGCCGCCGTACGCCAGCGCCAGACGATGATCGGTCACCTCGGCGCGCACCAGCCGCACCCGTGTGCCGGGCTGTACATCGACGTGACCGATGCCCCCGACGGCGATCGTGGCGCGGGACGAATCGTCGGTCTCGAGCACCTGACCGACGCGCATCGTGCCTGATGCCCCGAGCGGGGCGTCGTTCACCCGCGGCGCGCCAGCCACCCGCTGCACCGCCCACGTCTCCCCGCGCGGCCGGAGCAACAGGATGGCTGCGACGCCGGCCGCCAGGGCGAGCGGAATCCAGATCACTCGGCGGTCCCACCGCCCTCTGCCGCCCTCTCCCGCCTTCGTCCGCCCGATTCTCTCCCGGATTCCCGGCCAGAGATCTTGCGGCGGCTCGATGCTCCGCGGCAGTTGCCGCGCGGCGTCCTGCAGCTCCTTCTCGTTCATCGCTCCAACCGTTCCCGCAGGAGACGGCGCGCCCGGAACAACTGCGCCTTCGACGTCCCGACCGCGACGCCCGTCATCCTCGCGATGTCCTCGTGGCTATAGCCTTCCACGTCGTACAGCACGAACACCTCCCGCGCCCCCTCGGGCAGCGTTGCGATGGCGCGCTCGAGGTCGATTCCGAGACCCGCCGTGGCGTCCCTGGTAGCCCGCTCGTGCAGGTCCGGCTCCGCCACCGGCACCACCCGCTCCTCGCGCCGCCGGTCCCCGCGGTTCGCCATCCAGACGACGTTCACCGCGAGACGGTACAGCCAGGACCCGAAAGCGCTCTCGCCGCGGAACGTCCCGAGCTTCTCCCAGCAGCGCACGAACACATCCTGCGTCAGGTCCGCGGCTCTGCCGCGGTCACCGCTCAAGCGGAGGCATAACGCGTACACCCGCCCCGTATGCTCGCGATACAGGGACTCGAATGCCGCTTCGTCACCCCCGCGCGCGCGGACGACGCGCTCGTCTAAGACCACAGCGTTGGTGAGTGACGACACAGGGATAAGATGCCGCTTGTAGGACCGGAGGTTTGAGGTGTCAGGAAGACGCCGAGCCGCCCAGCCGCCGGCAGGACGTCGAGGAACGAGGTATTAGGCCAATCCTCCCTCCTTGAGTCCCGGGCGTCCACTCAGCGGCTCGCCGGCTCAGCGTCTGCCTGGGCGGCGAGGCGTCTAATGCCCCGTGGAATCCGCCACAGGCCGGATCAGGAGTCCGGTGGTCGAGACTCTGACTTCGTATTTCGCTGGTCTAGCAACTGTGATGAACGTCCCCGAGCCGTACGTCGCGTCCACCAGCGGCGCCAGCACCGTGGGGTGGCGGTGGACGAATCCGAAGACGTTCACGAAATGGTCCTGGCCCAGCGGGAAGACGGTGTGCGGCCGGCGCCGTTCGTCGGGTACCTCATTGTAGCGGCCGCCGACGCGGTCCAGCTCGTACGCCGTCTGGAG